>JAMPDR010000026.1 GCA_023665555.1 Ruminococcus sp. | reverse complement strand
AGAAGTGAACGGTTTCATAGCTAACTTTATTTTCAATTGCATATGTTTCAGCCGTCGAGCCTGAGTGACAGTAGATTGTGCAGGTGTCTTTGGTGGCATCGATTGGAATTTCGACAACTAACTTGTCACATTCTTTGCTAAGTATTTCCGCTTTATCACTATCACCAAAGTATGATTCAATGTCAATTTCTGTATATCTTTCAATGATTTCATCTATACTGACTCCGTCTATCGGTTGTATACCCTGATAGCCTATGCATTGTTCCTCGAATAATGCATCAATGCTATTTATGGGAATCTTCGCCAGTTTATAGCAAGCGCCAAAGGCACCAATGCCTATGAATTTTGTACTTGACGGAATAGAAATATTTTCGAGGTGGTAGCATCCAACAAAAGCATTTCCACCGATTGTTTCAAGACTCTCTGATAACACAACATCTTTTAAGGAGTGGCAGAATCCAAAAGCTAAAGAATCTATGGTGCGTACTGAATTTGGCATTGTGACAGTTTCAAGTTTTAGATTAATCGCAAATGCGTATAGATCTATAGTTTCAACACCGTTTGGAATTTCATAAGTAGTTAAATTTGATGTAGGCGGGAATGAAACAAGTGTTTTCATGTCTTTAGTGAATAATACTCCGAATTCATCAGTACAATAATATTCATTTTTCTCGTCAACAGAGTATGCCTTGAAATTTATTGACATGACAGGAAAAGTGCCTATAAATGAAACGTTTGCAGGAATGTATAAATTAGATAATGCAGTTTTTGAAAAAGCATAAAAGCCAATAGTTTCAAGAGATTCTGGTAATTTAATGTCTTTCAAACAGCGACATTCTGAAAATGCTTGATCATCTATAATTTTTAGGGTAGAGGGTAATTTAACATTTATTAGTTTTTCACACTCTGCGAATGAGGAGTTTCCTATTTCTTCAATACCATAAGGAAGAATTATGGATTCAAGAGCATCACAATCAATAAAGGAATATTCACCTATAGTTATAATTGTATCGGTCATTTCAACAGAAGTTAAGTTTATGAATGATTGAAAAGCACAGTTTGCTATATGTGTGATTCCGCTTTGTATAACGACTTTTTTGGTATCAATTTCCGCATATTTATAGTCATAACAGGACGAAAGATTTTCATACGGGACTTTTGTATACTGGCAATATTCACGGTCATTTTGATAAAGACCATTATTGTTGCTATAATCATAATCCCTCATAGCGCCACTACCGCTGAATACAAGAGTTCCGCTGTCATATCTTGTCCATGTAACAGAATCCGGATTAGGTTCAGCACCGCAGATTCCGCTTGCAATAACGTTGCCGTAGTCCTCAGCGGCAAAAGCAGAAGTCGGAACTATGCAGAAAAGCATAAGAACTGCCAAAAATACGCTTAAAAATTTTTTCATTAAGATTTCCTCCTGTTTAAATACTTATGTGCCAATAAGTATATCATCAAATGTTGTCAAAAGCAAGGCGAAAATGAATCGCAGTATATGATTTCTTGACGCAAGTATAATTTTTTTGCACTGTAAGAATAACAAAAAGCTTCTCAATCCCACTGTTATAATGGATTCAGAAGCTTTTATTTGGTTGTTACTGCCAAGTTAGAACAATGTGGAATTATATTTGATACATCAAAATCCATATAATAACTGTACTTTATTTACGTTATAGATTTTTATGTTGCCGAAATCTTTCGTCATCATTTCTTCGCTATTCTTCATTATTTATTACTTTCAAAAATCTCGTGCAAACTTAATTTGAAGTGAATAGTGAAAGTTAAAAAGTAATAAGTAAAAATCCCGAACACTTTCGCATTCGGGATTTTTTGGAGCTGCTAACCGGATTTGAACCGGTGACCTCATCCTTACCAAGGATGCGCGCTACCGACTGCGCCATAGCAGCAACTGCTTTTGATAGCTTTGATATTATACATGAATACAATGAAAATGTCAACCGTATTTTTTATATTTTTACTTATGCACTGAAAATTGATTTTTATGAAAAAGCCAAGACGATAAATAAACTTGTACCGTCTTGACTTTATTTTGTTTATTTACCGGCCAAACACAACTGTTCTAAGTTCCTGTCCGCTTGTAATGTTGTGTTCCATAACGCTCAGATCAGTAATTGTATAAAGCTTATCTCCGATATAACAGCCTCTGAAAAGAGATGTGTAATCATTATGACCGATTGTGTGAATAACGTCGATACCATCAATAAATTGGCCGTTTTCAATTTTTAAGGTTTTGAAGTGATGTGTGGTGTCATATGGATTGAAACGGTCGTTGTTTCCGTGATAATAGTAAAGCGGAATTCCTATTAGATTCTTTTCAGGATAGAACATGAGCGCTTTCGGGTCGTTGTTGATGTCACTTCCCGCGTCATTGATAACACGCGAGTCAACCTCTTTCGGGTTGTTTGAGTCGCTGACGTCGAACAGTGAAATTTTGAATGATATCATATCAGCAGTTTCCTCGTTGCCGGAATATCCGAAACCGACAATCAGTGAGTCACTGACCGGGTGAAGATATGTCGAGAAACCGGGCAGTTTAATCTTTCCCGTGATTTTTGGACTTGCAGGATCACTCAGATCAACAGCGAAAAGTGGGTCAGTGTTTCTGTAAGTCACAATATATGCCATGTCACCGATGAAACGTGCACTTTTGATTTGCTCATTTTTGGCAATATCTTCAAGTTCCCCGACAATATTCAGCTTTGAATCCAAAACATAAACATTGCTTTGATAGATGCCGTTTTTGTAGTTATAAACAGTTGTTGCAATACGTAAATATCCATTATGTTCATCAATTGAATATTGATCGTCAATGCTTCCGGGCACGACAGAGCATGAGTCATAGTCAATGTTTGTTTGATTGAGTGAGAATGAATATATTTTTGTTCTGCTGAGCATCATTTGGCTATCGCTTGGATCTATCTCATTGCCTGTGATATACATCTTACTGCTTGTGCAATAGACTTCATAACCCTCGCCGAGGACGGAAACTTTACCAATGGCAGTGTTTTCGTTCGCAGTATCCCACGCGCTTAAAACAATATATTGATTAACATTGTTTCTCGCAGCGTCACGATAAATATCATTGTGGGTGAATTTTTCGCCGTTGATGCTCGGAACGGCGGTTTCATCAATGGTGTCTTTATCCGTAACATCTGCTACATATCCCGTCGCAGTGTAAAGAACATTTCCAATCACGCGTGTGCTGATACGAGTTCCGCTTTGAGTTATGCGCTTTATTTCTTTGACATTGCTTTTATCGCTGATATCAAATAGTATAAGCATGGTGTCAGTAATATAATCAGGAACACCGCAGCAGCCAACACCTGTTGCGGTGTTGTGAAAACGATTAAGATCATATTTACTGCCGATAAGCACAAGCCGATTTCCGATAAGATGCATTTGTTCGATATCTATTTGGATATCGTCATCCTTTGAGCCGAAATTTTTTGAATAGATTTTCTTCATCGTTTGAGTGTCAACAATGTTAAGCGTTGCAGTATTTGAGATGATATAGAGATATCTGCCGTCATTTTTGATAATATTCGACTCATCCACGTTTTCGACTTGCCTGTTGGTTTGATTAAATACTGATTGGGTTGCCATTGCAGTTAAGTCTGAGGAAGCACTGTCAAATTGTTCTTTTGCTTCTGCTGCTCCCGGTGCTCCCGGTGCAACTGTGGTTTTGACTTGAACACTGTGTAAATTTGTAAAGTAGGCTTTTAATTCAGCATCGGATGGAAATTTTGAAAGATCACTTGAAACATTTGATTGAGTGTTTGGTGTCATCGATTCGTTGTCAGAGCGGGCATTTGTCATTGTGTTCGTTTCTATTTGCTGCTCGTTATTATTATGAGTAATTTCGGCATCAATTTTATTGTTTAAGGTTTTAACACCCAACGTACCGACAATGACTATTACAGCCGCTGCTGCAACAGAAAGTATTTTTGGGAAAATTTTGACCTTTCGCTTTGGCTCAGCCTGTTTTTCTTTAAGCATGTTTACCATGTTTTCTTTTGAAAGGCTTTCAGGCAGAGGTATGTCTTTATCAAATATTTTTTCTAAGTCTTCAAATTCGTTATTGTTCATGATTACACCTTCCTTAATTAAGTAAGTGATTTGCGCAGCTTTGCTGCCGCTCTTGAAAGCTTTGAACGAACCGTATTTGGATTCAGTTCAAGCATTTGGGCAATCTCTTCGCTTTTATATTTGCAGGCAAAAGCAAGAATTACTATTTCACGCTCTTTGTCAGAGAGTGCATCCAGTGCACAGCGTAAGTCAATATGTAATGAATAATCGTTTTGAGTTGAAACTGTGTTTTCGATGGAAGAAAGTTCTGTTTGGTTTGATGAAATCATCTTTTCTTTTTGCTTTTGCTTGCAGCAGTTGAAAAGGATCTTAAAAAGCCATGGCTTGAATGAGGCTGAGTTTTTCAGCTTGCCGATGTTTTGAAATGCGGAAAGAACAGCATCACCAACTGCATCCTCTGCAAGCTGCTTTGATGAAGTATAGTAGTATGCAAAGCGATACATGTCTGAGGCAAAAATTGAATAAAGTTCGCCGAACGAGTCAGTGTCACCGTCTATGGCTTTGTTTATTAAAACGTCGATATTATTTGAGCTCATTTTTATCACATCCGTTCGATAAATAAGAGTGAATTTAATTTGATTTTGTTGCATTCAATTTGAAAGAATTATATCAATTAACTTGCACAAAATATAAATGCATAATATTTTTATAAGGTGAAGTTATGGATAAAAAAGAAAAATTTTTTAAAAAAGGTAAGAACAGACCAAAGGTTGAAAGCGCAATCAAAGCATGGCGGAATGAGGCGGATCAACCGACCGATGTTCTCGGATGGTATACGGGCATACCATCTCAGGAAAACGAAGTCGTGCCCGAACAGGATTCAGACGATTTATAAAAAACAACGGCGGTACAGTTTGATGTGCCGCTGTTGCTTATGTTTAGTTCTTCTTGTTGTAAAACTCGATTAAATATTTTTCAATTTCTTCAACCGTTTTTTCTGCTTCAAAAAGTTGATTAAGTGATTCGCTTTTTGATATGACGTAAAAATCATCATAATCACTATGGGTTCTTACGCTGAATTGAATGTCTATGATTTTAGATATATCAGAACTGAAAATTCCTGTTTTGATATATCTTTTTCGGAATTCTGAAATGATTCCGGAATGTTTTTTGCTGTCAAATTCATCAAAAACAAGGACTGCGCGCATTGCATGAAAAACCGCATAGTATGAACGGTTTGCTGAGGCTTTGCAACTGCCCGAATCAATCAGAATTCTCGAATCTTTCAGACATTCCTTTGCTGTTTCCAACCTAACTTTGGAAAGAGATACCTTATCTTCATACTGCAATCTTAACACCCTCTCTTTCCACATTACGGTAGAACGGTAACAATTCTTTGAACTTATTAAATCTATTCTGAGGTACTACGCACAATGACAATACACAATCATACTCAAGTTCAAGCTGAAAAATCTTTTCATAAATCTGTCTTGTGCACATATTAACATCAGTATCGTCAATATCAGCTAATATCATAATATCTATATCCGATTCGTCATCGTAATCTCCTCTGGCATAAGAGCCAAACAGTATAACCGAGTGTAGCTTTTCAGAAAGTAATTGCTTTGACTGTAATGCAACAACTGACAAAATTTGTTCAAGATTATTTTTAGTACACATTGCCGCTCCTCCTTTTCTCACTTATTAGTATATACCAATATGCTGATAAATTCAACGTTTCGTTTTCAGTTATTTCTCAGCTTGCCAATACATCGCTGATAGACGTGTCGCCGATGAATGTGTTCATGTTATATATGAATACCATGTGAGTGAATTGGTATTCTTTCATGATGCCTGAAAGATTATCGCTGAGATATCTCGGATCGATGACAACGATTTTTGCAAAGAACGGAGTAAACATCGGCAGCATGCAGTTTGCATAGGAATCCTTTATAATAAGCAAGGTATTGGTAGTTACTGCATTGGTGGAGATGATAACCTTATCATAATTTCCGCCGAGGAAAACTTCATATTGATTCTTCTGATTCAACTTTTCTGATTCAAACATAGTTGCCGTTTTTCTGCCGCTGCTTTCATATGACACAACATAGCTGTCTTTTGAGCCATCAGGTACACAGATTTCAATCTCATCCGTTATGTTCCTGACACCGGATGAGGATGCGAGAGTTCCTTGGAAAGAATCGGAAACAGAATAGAAGTTAAACTTCGTTTTATCTGTGTTTATTTTCCATGCTTTCATCAATGACGTGAAGGCAGTGTATGCCGCACGCGTTGTCCAGTGGTGGTCGGTGCGATAGAACAGCTCTTCCCGGTTTTCAGCCTTTTCAAAAAGAGATGCACAGTCTATCCATGAGAAGTTACTGTCTTTAAGTTGGCTTTGAATTTTTTTTAACTGCTCTTTCTGGTCAGGTTCTGTAACACCTCCGGGAAGATACTGCGAAAGTGTGCAGCTTGAATTAGGGGAGAGAATGAACCCTTTTTTCAGCTGAGGATAGTCTTTTGTAAACTTGTTTATTGAATCTGTGATTGACTTTACATGCTTGTCGTCATAGGCGGTCTGCTTTTCAAAAAGGCGGATGTCCGAACCGATATATACACCGTTTTCCTCTTTCTTGCCGATTGCACGGTCAATGGTGGTTTTGGCAGAAATTACATAATCTCTGAACGGAAATTGGTCGCTGAGATATTTCTCAAATTTATTCATAAAGCTACCGTCTGCCAGTGCAGCAGGATTTATTTCCGGCTTTTGTGCAAGCATACGGTTTTCTGATTCAGACATCTGTTTATCCGGCAGTAGGAATGTAACAATCGGTATGGCAACAATAATCAAGCAGAAGATCAATCCGACTGAAATGCAGATGATGCCCGTTTTGCGATGCTCATTTTCGTTGTCGTGATATTTATTTTCGTTATCATTTTCATTATTCATGGCAAGATCTCCTTTTTTATATTAAGGAAGAAAAATCAATTATAGTACTTTGGTAAGCACATAATTAAAATCTAAAATACAAGAACGGATTGTAGGTGTCGCTGATAAGGAAAATGATGCAGGCGACAAAGATAATAATATAACCCACTGATTGCACACCGAGTCTTAGAGATGGTTTTTTGAATTTCGGTATACTTTTGATAAGTCCGAATGCACTTGCACTCATTAAAATGAGTGGGAAAACTGAAGTTGAAAGATAGTACTGAGCGCCTGAATCGAAAAATGTGTTGTGATTAAGGGCGAACATTGACATCAGATACTGCCATGCGGCGCTCAAATTTTCGCTTGAGAAGAACACCCATCCGATCATAACGATAATCATTGTTAATACATGTCTGAGCCATCCGGGAATTTTTTCAATTTTATCTTTCAAAACAAACTTTTCAATTATAAGCAGGATACCATAATATGCACCCCAAATAACAAAGTTCCAGCTTGCACCGTGCCACAATCCGGTAAGTGTCCAAACAACGGCTGTGTTGAAAATCGTTCTTGCCGTGCCTTTGCGGTTGCCGCCGAGGGGGATATATACATAATCTCTGAACCAGTGGCTTAGAGAAATGTGCCAGCGTGACCAAAAATCCTTGATACTTTTGGCGGTGTATGGGAAGTTGAAATTTTGAATGAAGTTGAATCCGAACATTCTGCCGAGTCCGATTGCCATATCACTGTAGCCGCTGAAGTCAAAATATATCTGCATGGTATAGCACAAAATGCCGACCCATGCCGTGACAACACTTAATTCGGAAACGTTTGCCGAAGTTGTAATTTGAGTGTATACCGCACCGATAAGGTTGGCAAACAGAACCTTTTTTCCAAGACCTCTGATGAAGAAAAGTATACCCACTGCGAACTTTCTTACATTGATGTTTCTGCTTTCAAGTTGCGTTTCAATGTCGGAATACTGTACAATCGGACCTGCAATAAGCTGCGGAAACATTGTTATGTAAAGTGCAAACGGCAAAAGTTTTCTCTGTGGCTGAACGTCACCGCGATATACGTCAATGACATATGATAAAGCCTGAAACGTATAAAATGAAATGCCAACAGGCAGTGCAAGGTTGGTATGTGTGATGTTTGCGTCGAAAATGTTGTTAATGTTGTCAACAACAAAGCCGTAATATTTGAAAAATCCAAGCACAAGCAGGTTGAATATGACTGCAAAAACAAGAATTGCCTTTTTCTTTTTAGGCTTCCACTCGTTGTTGTCCATATCAAGACCAATGTTATAGTTGAAGAATATGCTGATAAGCATGAGAACAATATACACCGGTTCGCCCCATGCATAAAAGATGAGGCTTGACAGGCATAGTATAAGGTTCTTTTTATTAAGTTCTTTCTTTGGACTCTCAAAAACGGGGATGAAATAGAGAATCATGACTAAAGGCAAGAACACAAACAAAAAAGTCATGCTGCTGAATAACATCTATGTAATACTCCTTTTTTTACCTTTAAAATCAAACTGCCTTTTTAAATGATGCATATACAGCATCGGGATTACTGCATACGGCAAACAATATAAATCCTGCATCTTTTTTCAGAATATAGCTGTCAAGCAATGCACTTTCCTCCGGTGCATATCCTTTAAAAAGTGCCGTCTTATCTTTTATTCTTGACTCGATGGATTCTGTCAGAGCCTCAGCCTGGTTTTCGTCCTTAAGGCGCACAAGCAGAATTTCACGTACATCCATAACAGAATCAGATGCCATATATACGATACCGTCAAAGGAATTTGCATCAATGCCGAATTCCTTTTTGATTTTTGAATTGCTGCATTTTTGAAGTTCGCTAACATCCATTATTTTGGATACCTGTTCATATACTTCTTCTGCGGTTTTATCGCTGACCTTAGTTGTACCCGTAAGCAGGAAGATGAAAATGCCAAGCAATAAAACGCAGAAAATTTCCTTAACACGTTCACTTGACATCTCAGTATATCTCCTTTTCTTTCATAATAAATTTGAGCCATTGCGAATAAAAACGCTTTGCAAGATGTATTCCGTCCTTTGCATAGCAATCGCTGTTCGCTTTAACCGTTTTGTTTGAATTTAGATATTCAATTTTTTGCTCTTTGCACATTTTGATGAGTAAGTCGTTATATTTTGAAATAGACTTGAATCGCGCACCGGTTGCTTTTGAAGTGTCAACAGGGAAGAGCAAGCTGATAATAATTCTTGTTCCCGGAAGTTCGCTCTTCAGTTGCTTAACAATTTTTGTATATTTGTTTACGAAGTTTTGCGCATGAACATCCTGTGTGCCGAGCATGTTAAGGCCATAGTGTAGAATAAGAATAGGGGGACGTATGCCGATTATTGTGTCAAGGTTAGCTTCAAGATGACTGAGAGATGCACTGACCTGGGTGAATAAATGGCTGCTGTTGAGTATGTTATATACCTCAAGACCGTTCATCAAAGAATCTCCTGCGAAATAGACGTTTCGGAAAGCTTCGCGAAAAGAACTTTTTCCGCTTTCAATATTTTTTATTCTTTTAGCAATTTCTTTTTGTATGTTTTCGGCTGAGTAAAATGATGCAAGTTCCTGTTCAGCCTTTGAGACGTTTTCAAGCGCCTTGTCCACAGAGCCTGAGTTTAAATCGGAAAGCACTGAAACTCCGTCTGAGGTGTCAGCCGATGCAATATACTTCGACTGAACACAGATGATGATCTGACAAATCGGATATATCATTAAAGCAATTATTAATATGAAAGATAGAATTGACTTTCTCAACGCTGGTTCCTCCGAACACAAAACAAATTTAATTACTTTGCAAACTTTGAACAGTTAAAATGAGCAGTATGAATTATTCAAAGCTTATTTTCTTTATTTATTACTTTTTCTTCTCAAGAATGATTGCTTGCTTTCCGAGAAGATTCCATCTTGCTTCAAAAGTTGAAATGCTGTATGTTACGTTTCCGAGAATCGGGTCGGTTATCCAAACATAACTGTCGGAATATCCTCTGAGTACCATAACATGTGTTCCTCTCGGATATTCAAAATACTTAGCCGTGCCGTTTGCCTGCGGAATATACCATGAATTGACGGATGCAGGATTGTTCATTTTATATGTTGCCCATACGATAGCAGGGTGTCCGTTTGAAATCTGCTTAAGCAGTTCCGTAAAAGAACAACCGGTGATTTTAACAGCGGTGTGCTTACCTCCGTTTGCATCAATAACTTTTTGAAGCGATTTTGTTACAACGGGCGAAAATGCACCATAACCCGGATTTCCGCTTGTGTAAGTACCTCTTGGGTTGCCGACAAACTTTTTGTTTATATCAGGTCCGTAGCGCCTGCCGTTTTTTACAACTATGTTTTCGCGCGGTATCGCGTTTACCATTGTGTCAAGGCTGACGTTATAGCCGTAATATCTCAAAAGTTGAACCGCTGATGCGGCTTCGCAGCCTGTGGGATATGTCGGATTCTGATTGACAAACGGAACGTTCATTGCTTTAACATTTACAGTAAATGAAGCAGTTTTGCCGTTCTTTGATTTAACCGTAATTTTTGCAGAGCCAACTTTTAGTCCTTTGAATTTTCCGCTTGAACTAACCGAAACCACTGATGGCGCAGAACTTTTATAAGTGAAGGTGTTGCATGCTGTGCCTTTCGGAAGAACGACTTCAGCGGTTTTTGATTTTCCGATCGTGATGTTATATGATGTGTTTTTAACTGAGATGCTGCTTGGAAGCGGATAGACTTTAACAGTGGCAGTAGCTTTCTTGCCGTTATATGTTTTGACGGTTACTTTTGCAGTGCCTGCCTTTTTAGCGGTGAAGATTCCTTTCTTGGAATATGTTAGTATGCTTGTTTTGTTTGTTGAATATGAGAAATTTGAGCATCCCTCATTTTTGCCTACTGATGAATTGAAATCAAACGATTCGCCGACTCCAAGCGTTACCGATGACGCATTGAGTTTAACAGTTGATGGTGCTTTCTTGACAGTGACAGTGCAGGTCGCCGTTTTACCGTTATATGTTTTAGCAGTAACTTTGGCTGTGCCTGTTTTCTTTGCTGTGAAAATTCCGCTTTTTGAATATACGAGTATATCAGGTTTATTTGTTGAATATGCAGTTGCGTGACATGCCTCGTCCTTGCCGAAAGATGAGTTAAAGTCATATGCTTCACCGACACCGATTGTGATTTTTGAGCCTGAATTAAGTGTAATTTTTGTTGGCGCTTTTTTGACGGTAACGGTGCATGTGACTTTCTTACCGTTATATGTTTTGACGGTAACTTTTGCAGTACCTGCTTTTTTTGCAGTAAATTTGCCGTCTTTTGAGTGAGCAAGAATGTTTGCTTTGTCGGATGTAAAGTTGAAACTGCTGCTATGTTCATCTTTGCCGACAGTCGGCTTAAAAGTGAAAGTTTCACCGACTCCGAGAGTCAGTTTTGTTGTATTGAGTTTAACTGTTGTGGGTGCTTTTTTAACAGTTATCGTGCAGGTTGCTTTTTTGCCGTTGTGCGTTGTAACAGTTACTTTGGCTATACCGGCTTTTTTTGCGGTGAATTTGCCGTCTTTTGAATGGGCAAAAACATCAGATTTATCGGATGTGAAAGTGAACTTTTGGCAGTATTCATCTTTGCCGATTGTCGGCTTGAAAGTAAAGGTTTCACCGATACCGAGTGTCAGTTTTGTTGCATTGAGTTTAACGGTTGAGGGCGCTTTCTTTACCGTGACTGTACAAGTTGCTTTTTTACCGTTATATGTTGAAACGGTAACTTTGGCTGTGCCTGCTTTTTTTGCAGTGAATTTGCCATCTTTTGATTGAGCCAAAATATCGGATTTATCAGATGCAAAGCTAAAACTGCTGCAATACTCATCATTGCCGATTGTCGGTTTGAATGTATATGACTCGCCGACACAGAGCGTCAGGTTTGTCGCATTAAGTTTAACATATGACGGAGCTTTTTTCACGGTTACCGAAACAGTATGCAATACCTTATCGGCATCAACATATGTTATGTTTGTTTCACCAACAGCAACTGCAACAAGATCACCATTTTGTGAAAGGGTGAGCAGCTGTTCGTCATATGTATAGTTTTCTGCTTTTGCCAGTTCCGAAATGCGGATGCTTTCGCCAACTCCGATCGTGTATTTTAGTTCGCTTTCGACGGCGAATGAGGTCAAAGAAAATATGACGGTTAAAATCGTGACAGCAAAGAGAAAAGCCATAGTTATTTTTACTTTTCGGCAACAAAATTGTTTCATTAAACATCCTCCGAAATTTTAATATTTATTCTAACTCAATAAAATACAAAGTAGCAACCTTTTTTACTATATGATAACATAATACGACACATTGTTCAACGAAAATCTACTGAAAAAGAAGTTAAATTTTTGTTATTTTTTATGTTTTTAGTTTATACTTTGCTGACAAATAAATCAATAGAAAATCATCTATTTTAAGAATGATAATCAGCTTTTTTGATGCAAAAAAATTATTCCTTTTCGGGCAATAATTTGTGGCATTTTGAACGGAGAATTTTTTGTCGAAGTTTGTCGTTTTAATTCTCAGTTGTTCGTGACAAAAAATTGACGTGTCTGAAAAAATGAAAATGTTTCTTTTTATAAATTTTTATCGCTTTATATAAAATTAAAATTATTCTTAATTTGTACATAATTGATTAAGAGAGAATACAATGGTAGAATATTTTTATAAAAATTTTAGTCGACCGAAGTCGACATATCAGGCAGTGATATAAAAATGGAAAAAGTTAAAGAGTTATTGGTTTTAAACAAGGAAAAGTCAGCAGAAACGGTCAGTGAAGAAGTTGCCTTTGCCGATGGTTTATGTTTCAATAAGCTTGTGTGGATATTTCTGATAAGCTGTGTTTGTGGATTTGTTGTTGAAACGTTATGGTGTTATTTGCGGCATGGTTATATAGAATCGAGAAAATCGCTTGTTTACGGACCTCTTTCCGTTGCCTACGGTATGGGCGGTGTTGTTTTGACGCTTGCACTTTACAAGGTTAAGGATGCCAACATGATGAAAATTTTTGGTATATCATTTCTTGTTGGGACAGTCACGGAATACATTTGTTCACTTGGACAGGAAATTGTGTTCGGTTCAGTTGCATGGGATTACAGCAATCGCCCGTTCAATATAAATGGCAGAGTTTGCCTGCTTTATTCGATTTACTGGGGACTTCTTGGAATTTGTTGGATAAAGCTGATATATCCGTTGATGTCGGATCTTATTGAAAAAATGCCGAGCGATATTGGCACGATACTGACATGGAGTTTTATTGCTTTTTTCATTTTTGATGCGTCGATTTCCGCCGCCGCTGGAATTCGCATGGATAAAAGGGCGCAGGGCATACAACCCCAAAATTTTGTTGAAGAGTATCTCGACAATCACTTTGATGATGACAGGATGCATCGAATTTATGCCAATTCGCAGAGTGCGAAATAAAATAAACAGCAGTTCACGACGAACTGCTGTTTCTATATTCATTTACTGTATCCCGTAAGTTCCTTAATAACCTCTCCGGCAATAATCAGTCCTGCGACTGACGGAACAAATGCGTTGCTCCCCGGAGCAGGGCGGTTTGCGGTGCCTTTGGTTTCACTGCTTTCATCATAATGCGGAGTGATTGCAGGCTCTTTTGAATAAACAACTTTCAGCTTTCTGATACCTCGTTTTTTCAATTCGGTTCGCATCACTTTTGCCAGCGGACAAACCGATGTTTTATAAATATCGGTGACTTCAAACTGAGTAGGATCCATTTTATTACCTGCGCCCATACAGCTGATAATCGGTGTTCCGGCTTTTTGTGCATTCATAACAAGTGCAATTTTTCCCGAAACAGTATCAATTGCATCCACAACATAATCGTACTCACTGAAATCAAACTGATTCTCAGTTTCAGGTGTGAAAAAGGTTTTGTATTTTCTGACAGTCACGTCCGGATTGATTTCATGGATTCTATTTTCAGCAACGTCGACCTTATACTGACCGATGGTTTTGTGCGTTGCAATAATCTGACGGTTTATGTTTGTAAGACAAACAGTGTCGTTATCGATCAAATCAAGTGCGCCTATTCCGCTTCTTGCAAGGGCTTCAACAACATAACCTCCAACACCGCCGATACCAAAAACGGCAACACGCGCAGAAAATAATTTTTCCATTTTATCCTTACCGAAAAGCAGTTCGGTTCTTGAAAATTGGTTAAGCATGTTTCACCTCTTCATTTGTTCTGCTGAAAATTACCGCTTCGCGCTTCGTCATTTCACCAAGGGCATATATCTCAATGCTTTCACTGCTGAAATATTCAAGCGGAACAATTCGGTTATATTTAAAAATATGTTTATCATCCAAAATAATATCTGTCTGCTGAAACGACTTGTCTTTATAATAAGGGTCGAAAATATATGCCGATGTTTCGTTAATTTCGGTCAGCAGCACATAGTGCCAAACGTCAAAATATAATCGTAAGACCGCAACCGAGCCACTTTTTACAGCTACATTAATTTTACTTTCGCTTTCAAGGAACACATCATCTTTTTCAAGATATGTACATTTTAGCGGGAAAGTGCTTTCTTTGCTGTATTTATTAAGCTGATCCGTAAGATCTTTCATTGCTCTGCATGATGTTCCGCCTTTTCCCGGCATACCGTCTTTTCCGTGGCGGTCAAGCGAGAAAGCCATTATCATTTTTATTATCTCCGGAGGGATTTCCTCTCTTTCAAAAAGCACACTCAAAGCATTAAATATGCTTGTCGGCGCACAGTCATATTCAGTAATCTGATAATGCAGCGGTATCTTCATTTTGTTTCTCCTGTGTTTTATTCTCCGATTAAATGATACAACATATGCCGATGTTAGTCAAGGGGTTTGAATCAGTAAGAATTAATGGTCATGTAGAGTCTTATTGGTAACTTTTAATTGAATTTAATAACCATCCCGTAGGATGTTTGAATTTCCTATGGGATGGTTTTACATTTTAAGAGTCTGATTGCTGATTGCTTTCCTCTGCGGGTTCAAACTTAACTTCATCACCGACAAATGAGCAAGTGTAGGTTTTACCTGCCTCTATGCTACCATCGAGTATCTTTTCCGAAAGAGGGTCTTCAACTTTTGACTGAATTGCCCTGCGGAGCGGTCGTGCTCCATAAACCTGATCGAAACCTGCCTCTGATACCATATCAATTACACTTTCCTCAAAGTTAACAGTGATATCCATTGACACAAGTCTTGCTTTGGTCTGGTCAAGCATGCGTTCTGCAATTTGATGAATCTGTTCTTTGGTAAGCTGATTGAATACGATTATCTCATCAATGCGGTTGATGAATTCGGGGCGGAATGCGTTTTTCAGTTCACCCATGACAGCATCGTGAATTTTGCTGTCGCTGAGTACACCGCCGTTTCCGGCATCAAAGCCTATTGATTTGTTTCCGCCTGCAATCAGCTTTGCACCGAGGTTGGAAGTCATGATGATAACAGTGTTTTTGAAGTCGATTTTTCTTCCCTGTGAGTCAGTCAGTATGCCGTCATCAAGAATTTGCAGCAGCATGTTGAAAACATCGGGATGAGCCTTTTCAATTTCGTCAAATAAAACTACACTGTACGGTTTCCTTCTGACCTTTTCTGTCAGTTGGCCGCCTTCCTCATAGCCAACATATCCGGGTGGAGAACCTACAAGACGTGATGCGTTATGCTTTTCCATAAATTCAGACATGTCAAAGCGGATAACGGCATTTTCATCGCCGAACATAGCCGCACCGAGTGCTTTGCAAAGTTCGGTTTTACCTACACCTGTGGGTCCGAGGAAGATAAAAGAGCCGAGCGGTCTTTTTGGATCTTTTAAACCGCTGCGTCCTCTGCGGATAGCTTTTGCAACGGCACTGACAGCCTTATCCTGACCGACAATGCGTCTATGAAGTTCGTTTTCAAGTTCAAGCAAACGTTTACCCTCTTCACGTGTAAGTTCGGAAACGGGGATTCCGGTCCAACCCGAAACAATTTGTGCAACTTCGTTAGGTGTAACTTCACCTGTTACACGTGCATTTTCCTCTTTCCAATTTGCTCTTGCAGAGGTGAGTTGCGAAAGCAGTTCTTTTTCTTTGTCGCGAAGAGAAGCGGCAGCTTCAAAATCCTGTGCACTGATTGCTGAGGCTTTTTCTTCGTTGACGCGTGTTATTTCGTCCTCTATTTTTTTGATTTCGGGCGGTGTAACATAGGCGCGCAGTCTTACCTTCGATGCCGCTTCGTCAATAAGGTCGATTGCTTTGTCCGGAAGAAAACGATCCGTGATATATCTTGCCGACATTTTTACCGCTGCGGTAATAGAGTCATCGCTGATTTTGACCTTGTGATGAGCCTCGTATTTATCTTTCAGTCCCTTGAGTATCTGAACGGCTTCTTCCTCGCTTGGTTCATCAACCTTAACGGGCTGAAAACGTCTTTCAAGTGCAGAGTCTTTTTCAATATATTTTCTGTATTCCTCAATGGTGGTTGCGCCGATTACCTGCAATTCACTTCTTGCAAGCGACGGCTTGAGAATATTTGCAGCATCAACCGCACCCTCTGCCGAGCCGGTTCCGATGAGGTTGTGTACTTCATCAATGAACAAAATGACGTCTTTCGATTTTGTAACTTCTTCAATGCAGTTTTTGATTCTTTCTTCAAAGTCACCTCTGTACTTTGTTCCTGCAACCATTCCGGTCAGATCAAGTGAGACTATACGTTTATCTGCAAGCAGTTCGGGAACTTCACCTTGTGCTATTTTGAGTGCCAACCCTTCAGCAATTGCAGTTTTGCCGACACCCGGTTCGCCGATAAGACAAGGATTGTTTTTGTTGCGGCGCGAAAGAATCTGAATCACACGTTCAATTTCCTTTTCTCTGCCGATAACAGGGTCGATTTCGTTATTCTTGGCTTTTTGAGTGAGATCCTGTCCGTATTGGTCGAGGTTTGGTGTGTTGTTTTTTTGTTTTGCATTGCTCTTTGAGTTTCTCGGAGATGAATAGTAATTATCGTTGTCCGAGCCTGAAGAGCCTGAAAGCGAGTCGAGCAGCATCGGCACTGAAACACCAAGTTCGGTTAAAATGTTTGCAGCACAGCTTTCTCCTTCACGTAACATTGCGCAAAGCAGATGTTCTGTTCCGACATAGCCTGCATTTTCATTTCTTGCTATACTTATTGAAAATTCAATGATGTGTTTGCATCTGGGTGTGAAATCGTCAGGTGTGAGAACGGTCGGAATGCCTACACCGATCATTTTCCTGACAAGTGACTCAATGTTTTGAAATGTCACACCTCTTGCATGAAGTGCAGAAGTTGCAATTCCGTTGTCTTCACGAACAAGACCCATGAGCAGATGCTCACTGCCTATATATGTGTGGCCGAGGTTTTCCGCCGTTTCGATTGCGGAATTGAGCGCACGGCCGGCTTTTTCTGTAAAGCCTGTGAATTTATACATTATATCACCTCATTTAGGTTATAGTTAGGAATTAGGAGTGAGGAATGAGGAGTTAAGGTCGCGAGAAAAATATTATTAAAATTGAATCATTCGTCCGCGAAAATAAATAACTTGTAACGATTAGAGATTTACTATAATAACAATCTATAAAAATGGTTACTATCTATCTCTGCGGCTTAAAAGCTAACCGTTATTGCTATCTTTCACGCAACCTTCGTTCCTCACTCCTCATTCCTCATTAATCTTAATTCAGCGCTTCTTTAATTGACTTTGCTCTGATAACATCTCTCTGAGCTGCTGAATATGTCGTGCCTGCGCTGGCATTGATTGTTGCCGGCTGCATTTCAATCAGCAGACGGCTGAGAGTAGAAAGTTCAACACTGATAATACCTGCTGATGCACCTAAGCGCACAAGCGAAACAAGATTTGTGAATTCGTTGCAGCTTATCATGTGGGCATTTTTCAAAATGCCATATGCACGCCAGATTTTATCAATAAACATATCGTCTTTCAGCAGTGATTCTCTTGCTTTTCTTTCCTGTGTGACAATCTGCTCAGTGATGGACTGAAGATTTTGAATTGCTGCTTTTTCGGATATGCCGAGGGTTACTTGGTTGCTCAGCTGATAGATATCCCCAATAGGTTCTGAACCTTCACCGTATGCGCCTCTGAGTGTAAGTCCGAGTTTTGCAACAGTTGTTGCGAGCCTTGAAATTGCGGATGTTCTTCCAAGGGCGGGAAGGTGGAGCATTACCGATGCTCTCATGCCTGTTCCGAGGTTTGTGGGGCACTGAGTCAGATAGCCGATTCTTTCATCAAAGGCAATGTCAGCTGATTTGCCGAGTTTATCATCAAACTGTGATGCTTTTTCATATGCATCATCAAGCGAAAGTCCAGGATAAATCACTTGAATTCTGACATGGTCCTCTTCGCAAAGCATGATGCTGACGTCCTCTTCATCTGAAAGGATGAGGGCGCGGCCTGTGTTGTCCGATGCAAATTCGGGACTTATCAAGTGCTTTTCCGCAAGAGATACAGCTTGATACGAGGTCAGGTCAGACATGTCGGTATATTTGAGGTCGGTGTCCTCAGGTGAAATGAGAATATCTTTAACAAGTTCGTTGACTTTGTTTCGCGCATCCTTATTGAGGTTGGCAGGGAAGGGATAATCTCTGAGATTCCTTGCAAGGCGTACACGTGTGCTTAATACGATATCTGATTCATTTGCATTGTTTGTATACCACTTCATTTTAGTTTACCCCTTTCAGTTCCTTAATTTGATCTCTGATGATTGCAGCCTGTTCGAAATTTTGACTTTCAATTGCCTTTTGCATTTGAACTTCAAGTTCAGCAATTTTTTCTTCTGTTGTTTTTTCTTTAATAACTTTCTTTTCAGTCTGTATATCCGGTATTTTTCCTGCATGCTTTGACTTGCCGTGAATACGCTGAATAGATGGAAGCAGCTTGTCGAAGAATTTCTCATAGCAGTCTGCACATCCTACCATGCCTGTTCTGACAATATCGTCAAATGAGCAGCCACATTTTTCGCATCTTTCGGTTCTGGCGCCTGTCAGTGCAAAGCTGCTATCTCCGAAAAAGCTTGAGAAGATATTTGGAATACTCAGGCTGAAATTATTGAAAAGTCCGTTGTAACCAAGACTTTGTGCACATTCATGGCAAAGATGAGTTTCTGTTGCTTCACCATTTACCACACGTTTGATGTGAGTTGTTGCCTCACGTTTTGAACAATTTTGACATAACATAATACGTTCCTCCTTGAATTTATCTATTATTGATTGATTATCTGCTGTGAAATGTTCGGATTTGCTACTGCATTAGTGTCAATAGCATCTGCTTGAAAATCGCCGCACGGATTTTATCTCTTTCGGTATGCGGGAGAGATCGCAGTGAATTATCGCTTGTTGCCGCAATCATTAGTTTTGCATCATGCTCGGTTATCAAATCACGATAAGCGAGATTTACAAGATGACTCTGACAGCTTTTTTCATCAATTTGTGTGCCGATTGAGTTTACAACATGCATCAGAAGTGTGCCGTTGTCATAGTTGATTCGGGCAATTCTGATGAAACCGCCGCCGCCGCGTCTGCTCTCAACGATGTATCCTCGCTCAGGTGTAAATCGAGATGAAAGCACATAGTTTATTTGGCTTGGAACACAACCGAGATTTTGAGCAAGCACGTTGCGCTGAATCTCAATTTCGTCCTTTTCTTCAAGCATCTCGCTTATCATGTGAGCAATCACATTTGAAAGGTTCATCGACTCATCTCCTTTTCTGACTTTGACTTTCTTTGACTTTCATGATTCTTATTATAGGCATTTTAGAAAGATTTTCAAAGGTCAAAAAAGGTCAAAAATTAATATTCAGCCTTTGAATTTTCATGTTTAGCTTACGATTTCTTTGAATTTCGTTAATTTTCTTGATTTTTTGAATTTTCGCTTTCAGCAGTGAATCTTTGACTTTCATCGTGTTCTTTTGACCTTTGAACAGGAAAGCCGAAAATTTGACCTTCATCAAAATCGCTGTCATTTATAAATTGTTTTTTACCGTTCAAGAAATCTTTTTCCATGTCATATCTCCATTCGGAAAAGAATTAACATATATATTTTATGTTTTTAAGCGGCAGGTTATACGAACCACAGTCACAACAAAATGAAAAAAACGTATAATGACAATGTAAGCGGTGATTAAGGAAACGCTGATTTATATCAGATATTTCCTAATTCACCTAACGAAGGGAGGTTACACAATGGCTTGCAATAACGGTTTATTCGGCGGCAGTTGCTGCACATGGATCATCATTCTTTTGATCCTTTGGATTTTCTGCGGTAATGGCGGCGATGCACTTTTCGGCAACAATAACGGTGGCTGCGGATGCGGCAACGATGATTACAGAGGTGGCTGTGGCTGCGGTTGCTAAGGAATCGCTGAAATAAGCGATGAAAAGTTGAACTGATGATGTGTTATCTCGTCAGAAAAAATTCAGCGGCATAGCTTAATGCTTTGCCGCTGTTTTACTGTTAAGAGTGATTTTTAGTATTACAACTAAGATTTCATTAAATCATCCTTAATGTTTAATTCGCCTAAAATAATAGTAACAATATCAAGAACCGCTTCGACAATTAAAGAAGCGCCCGTAAATCTCCAAAGAATTGTGGTAGTAGTGAACGGGTTAGCTAAAATAACAACTGCACATATGATTGAAATCGCCGCACTGATAAGAGCAAAGTGCCACTTGCCCTGCTTCAGTCGTAACATATTTATACCTAACTGAATTTTTGCCAATCCTGCAAATAATGTAACGATTCCGTAAATGATTGTCAGTGCAGGGAATGTCATAATAAACCAATCTGTTCCGAAAACGCAAAAAGCACCGGACAGCAGAATAATCAGCCCTTTGAGTAAGTCATGCCTAACAGCGGCTTCAAATGCATCGGTTCGGAAGTATCTGACAATGCTGATAATTCCTAAAACTATAAGTATAATTCCGGCAACAGTAATGATTCCCGAAGTGAATCCCACGGGATTAATCAGAAGTAATATCCCGACCAACAATTCAAAAAGGCTTAATATAATTTTGTTAAAATTTTCTTTCAAAGCTTTCACACTAACATCTCCTTGATTGATTATTACGGCAATTATATCATAAAAGCGTCGATATTGCAAATAGATGTACCGTTAATTAATCAGAACTTAATACATATAAAAATCAAAATACCTCTTGACAAATAATACTATGTGATATATAGTATAAGACGAAGAGAGGTATAATTTTTACGGAAGATTATACAATTTGAGATTTATTTTACTTTGCCTGATTGCGGCTGAGTTACATAACCCTTTAAATAATTGCAGTCAGAAAGGAAGATGAAAAGATATGGATATTCAGCTTAAACGCGGATTGTTGGATGTTTGCGTTCTTGCGGCAATCAAAAACGAAGATTCATATGGATATCAGATAATCAAAGACATGAAGCCGTATGTTGAAATTTCCGAATCAACACTTTATCCTATTTTGCGCAGACTAGAAGCAGCTCAGCTTTTAACTGTGCGTTCGGTTGAGCATAATGGCAGATTGAGAAAATACTATCATATAACACTTGCCGGCCTTAACAGGATTGCCGCTTTCAAAGAAGAATGGAAAGAAATCATGTCAATTTATCAATTTGTTGTCAAGGAGGAATTACATAATGAATAAGCAGCAGTTTATTTCAATTCTTTATAACAGGCTCAGTGGTTTACCTCAAAATGATATTAATAAATCAATCGAATACTACTCGGAAATGATTGAAGATAGAATCGAGGACGGTCTGACCGAAGAAGAGGCTGTTGCTGCAATGGGTTCAATTGACGACATTGTGCAGCAGATATATATGAACACACCGCTTCCGAATCTTATTAAATCAAAGGTCAAGCCGAAGAAGAGGCTCAGCGGCTGGTCGATTTTGCTGATTATTCTCGGCTCACCGATTTGGATATCCTTGCTTATAGCTTTGATTGCCGTTGTGTTTTCATTATATATAGTTTTGTGGTCGCTGATTGTTGCATTTTATGCAGTTGCTGCGTCACTCGTTGCAGGCATAATCTGGGCTGTTGATGTGACGATCGTATCTATTTCAACCGACCCTGTAATGTCGGTAATTGGCTTTGGCTGCATCCTCGCCCTGATAGGAATTACAATATTAATGTTCATTTTCTCGGGATATATCACAAAATGGGCAATAAAACTCAGCAAAGAAATTATGATAAGCATTAAATCAAGATTTGTTAAAAGAGGTGATATAATATGACGAAAGCTAAGAAAATCCTGATTATCATTGCGGTTGCGTGCATTATCCTCGGTGGGACTATTTCACTTGTAACATATTTGACATGTTATCAAAAGTTAAATCCTGATATAGTTGATAGCAGCCGAGATGTACCTATGTCGATTGACGGTAGTGATTCAGAAACCTATTACGGAACAAATTTTGAAGTTGAACCGAATCCGAATAATTCCGATTTCAGCAAAGTCAGTGTCACTTCCAACAGCTGCGACGTTAAATTTGAAATTGCTGATGACGGTAAGTGCAAAGTTAAGTTTAGTGAATATGTCATTGAAAAGCAAAACAATCCGGACGGAATCGACCTTAAAGCGGAAATTATTGGCGATGAACTGCAAGTTGTCTGCAACGACAAACGAAATCGCATAGGAATCTTTGTTCAGTGTCCTGTCATGACAGTTCTGCTCCCTAAAACCGAATATGAAAAACTTAACGTCAGTGCAAAAAGTGCGAGCATCAACGTGCCCGACACATTACGTTTTGTTGATGCACAGATGACCGCATCAAGCGGCGATATTGAATTTTATGCAGATGTTAATGGTGAACTGAGTATTAAAGCATCGAGCGGTGATATAGATTTGGAAAATTCAACGGTATCTGACCTTGTTTCCGTTGAAAGTTCAAGCGGAGATATCAGCATTAAAAATGTCAATACAGCTGACATCAAGGTTAAATCCACAAGCGGTGAGATTGAAATGAAAGATATCATTGCAAACAATATAGACGTTAAGTCAACAAGCGGTGAAGTTGAACTTGAAAGTGCCGTCGCACAGGGAAATATGAAAATTCAAACGAACAGTGGTGAAATCAGCCTTATAGATTGTGATGCAGACTATCTGAATTTGAAATCCACCAGCGGCGACATATACGGTGTTCTGCTTTCGGAAAAGCAATTCCTTGCAAGCACGGTCAGCGGTGATTCACATGTGCCTTATTGCGTAACAGATAAACGCTGTGACATTCAGACAACAAGCGGTAATATACGTATGAGCGTGAGAGGAAACGAATGAGTGTGAGTTAGAAATACACTTTTGTATAAATATACTAAAAATTTTTCTTGACATTTATATTGATTTGTACTAAAATGATTACAAAGCTACAATTAAATGCTTTAAATGACTAAAACGGAGGTAAATTCCAATGAAAAAGGCAATGAAATGGCTTTCAATCGTACTTTGTGTTGCTCTTGTTCTCACAACTTTCGCAGCTTGCGGCGATAAGACTAACACAGACCCAACAACTGATCCGAATGCAACTGTAAGCGATGCAGGCGAAACAAAAGAAATTCCTGCAGGTAAGGTGTATAACGTTGGTATCTGCCAGCTTACACAGCATGTTGCACTTGACGCTGCAACAAAGGGCTTCATGGAGAAACTTACAGAAATGCTCGGCGAAGATCACGTTAAGTTCAACGAGCAGAACGCAGCAGGTGACTCAAACACATGTGCAACAATCGTTAATCAGTTTGTTTCATCAAATGTTGATCTTATCCTTGCAAATGCAACACCGGCTCTTCAGGCTGCTGTCAGTGCAACAGATAAAATCCCCATCGTTGGTACATCAATCACTGACTATGCAACAGCTCTTGAAATGGACGTTGATTCATGGACAGGCAAAACAGGCATCAATGTAACCGGTACTGCTGACCTTGCTCCGCTTGATAAGCAGGCTGATATGTTCGACGAACTTCTTCCGAACGCTAAGACAATCGGTCTTCTTTATTGCTCAGGTGAGGCTAACTCAAAGTTCCAGATCAATGCAATGAAAGCTAACCTTGAAGGCAAGGGTC
The DNA here is from genome assembly GCA_023665555.1 of Ruminococcus sp. Taxonomy (GTDB): domain Bacteria; phylum Bacillota; class Clostridia; order Oscillospirales; family Acutalibacteraceae; genus UBA6857. The sequence goes on along the minus strand of JAMPDR010000026.1, from coordinate 8,848 downwards.
TTACAACTAAAGAATATACTTTTGCAGACTCAAATGACATCGCAGCAGTTGTAACAAAGGCTGTTGGTGAATGTGATGCAATCTATGTTCCCACAGATAACAAGGCTGCTGATAACACAGAAATCATTGCAAACATCGCTGAACCGGCAGGTATCCCCATCATCGCAGGTGAAGAGGGTATTTGCGAAGGCTGCGGTATCGCAACTCTTTCAATCAGCTATTATGACATCGGTGTTGCTGCTGCTGAAATCGCTTATGACATTCTTGTTAACGGCACAAACGCAGGTGATATCGAAATCGGCTACAGTGCAAACCTTGCTAAGAAGTATGTTAAGGATCGTTGTGATGCTCTTAAGATCACCGTTCCTGAAGAATACGTTGCAATCGGAGCATAAAATTTTTGTCAGAAATATCTGACGGATAAGTAAAAAACACAACGGCGATAAGAGCCAGGTAAACGATGATTAAATTCGGAGCGATATGACGGAATGTTATGCAAACGGGCAACGTGCCGTAATTTATTCAGTGTTCACCCTAAAGTTCTTATCGTCGTTTTAAGTAACACGGGAGTGAAAGTATGACAGCATTTTTCAATGCATTGCCGGGTGCAATAGCTCAAGGTATAGTTTGGGGCATTATGGCAATCGGCGTTTACATTACCTATAAAGTTCTTGATATAGCAGACCTTACTGTTGACGGATCTATGGCAACAGGCGGCGCTGTTTTCGTTGTTCTCACCACATCAGGTCAGAATATCTATTTAAGTTTATTAGTTGCCTTTATAGCAGGTTGCCTGGCAGGACTTATGACGGGTATTTTCCACACTGCGTTCGGTATACCGGCAATTCTTGCAGGTATCCTGACTCAGCTTGCGCTTTATTCAATCAATTTGCGCATCATGAAGCAGAACTCAAATCTTGCAATCAACTTCAGAAAATATAATCTTCTTTTAACACTTAGTAACATACCGAAGTCGCTCATTGTCGGCTGCGTGATTGTTCTTATTATTGTTGCGATTCTCTATTGGTTCTTCGGAACCCAATATGGTGCATCGGTACGAGCAACAGGCTGCAACATTGCAATGGCAAGAGCAAACGGTATCAACACAAACTTTAATAAGATTTTCGGTCTTGTTCTTTCAAACGGTATTGTTGCCCTTTCCGGCGCACTTCTTTCGCAATATAACGGTTTTGCCGATATCAACTCGGCCCGTGGTGCAATCGTAATCGGACTTGCAGCGGTTATCATCGGAGAAGTTATTTTCGGCAAGATATTCAGAAACTTTGCGTTGTCGCTTATTTCAATTGTTATCGGTTCTGTTATTTATTATATCGTTCAGACCCTTGTTATTCAGATTGGCCTCAACGCAAACGACCTTAAGATGTTCTCGGCATTTGTTGTTGCAATCTTCCTTGGAGCACCTTATTGGAAAGAAAAGACCAAGAATAAGATCTCAAGAAACAAGAAATCCGAACCCGTAGCGGCAACAGTCGGAGGTGACAAATAATGCTTGAAATCAAAGGTGTATACAAGACCTTCAATCCCGGAACGATAAACGAGAAGAAGGCACTCAACGGCATTGACCTCACACTTAACGACGGTGATTTTGTAACAGTTATCGGTGGTAACGGTGCAGGTAAGTCAACAATCATGAACATGATTACAGGTGTATATCCCGTTGACAGAGGTTCAATTGTTATTGACGGCATCGATGTCACAGGAATGTCGGAGCACAAGCGAGCAAAATATTTCGGCAGAGTATTCCAAGACCCGATGACAGGTACTGCCGCTAACATGGAGATTGCTGAAAATCTTGCAATTGCAGAAAAAAGAGGCTTAAGACGTACTCTCAGAACAGCTGTTACCAAAAAGGATAAGGAACGCTATAAGGAAGTTCTGAAATCACTTGATCTCGGACTTGAAAGTCGACTTACTTCAAAAGTTGGACTTCTCTCAGGCGGTCAAAGACAGGCCGTGACTCTTCTTATGGCAACGCTTCAAAAGCCGAAGTTGCTCTTACTTGATGAGCATACGGCTGCACTCGATCCGAAAACTGCGGCAAAAGTTCTTGCATTAAGTGAGAAAATCATTAAAGAGAACAATCTTACAACCATGATGGTAACTCACAATATGCACGATGCAATCACCTATGGTAACAGACTTATCATGTTGCACGAGGGCAGAATCATTCTCGATATTTCCGGAGAGGAAAAGAAAAATCTTACTGTTGAAATACTCCTTCATAAGTTTGAAGAAGTCAGCGGAACAGAGTTTGCAAACGACAGGGCACTTCTTTCTAAATAAAGACGAAGATATTAAAACCACCTCCAATTGTGAGGTGGTTTTTGTGTGTATTATTTGGATGCGTTTAAGTTTGCACTCTTCCGAAGGCATCCGCCCGCAGAATAAGATTTATCGTTAAAATAAGCAGGACAATCTTTGAAAGTGTCCTGCTTATTTTTATTCTTCAATAATTTCTATCTTATTCAAATCGGCATCAAATGCATTTGTATATACGGAATATTTTGCAACATTATCATAAATGCAAACGGCTACATAATCTTCTGTGTCGGTAACCGTGTAGCTGCTTCCGAAAATTTCAACTGTTGTTTTTAGACCTTTGTGCCGTATTTGATAGTTGTTTTTATCGGAGAAATACTTTGACATAGTTATATTGTTCTCTGATACTGTCTGCTTTATTAGTTTGCCATTTTCAAATACCAGAAGAACATTTTTTCCGTCTGAAAGACTTCCTGAAAAACCGAGCGCACGAATTTGTTCATCAATTTTTGAAGAATCAACGTTACCGTCTTTTGCAATCAAAATGGAATAGTTCTGATCTTGCGACAGCGAGAGAATTTCACTAATGTCATTGCTGCGGGTAATCATTGCACTATTTAACGCTTGTGTATAATCCTTAGCGATTCTATCATATGAATTATATTTTTCATCATTGCGTCTGTCGTCAAAGTCATAGTTTTCAATAAGATATTTTCCGATTGAATCAGTGAGTTTTTTTGCACCTGTTGCATTAAGATGGTTAGGATCTGAAAAATCATTAGTTAAATTAAGTGCCAATTCGTCAAACTGTTCTTTAACATTGAAATCAACAAATGATACATCAAACTTTTCTGCATATTGCAATACACCTGTGTGATCCTCACTGCTCCAATCGACTTTCGGAGTTTTGAAAAGAATCAGTTCAATTCCGTTATCTTTGCATAGCTGTGCAATTTTTTCAAGATATGTGATACTCATGTCATTTTCCATTTGCGTAGCAGTGTCGACTGCATTAACAAAATAATCGTTAATGTTAACTGTTTCTGTTAATGTTTCGTTTAATACCGCTGTTCCGCCAAAAGTTGGCCGCTTGAAATCTTGCAGGAACGCATAGTCTGTTTTGCCTATATCAGACCAGCGGCTATGGAATTTATATAAGTCCGAGTAATAGCTGATTTTGTCCGTGCCTTCGATAACCTCAGAAATGCTGTTAACAGCTTCGAGTTTATATTTTGAAGTATTTTTCATTAAGCTGACAGCTTTGAAAAATGCTTGCTCTTCAACCTGTTCCCTTTGACCGTAAAGCGCAGCCATTTCAAGCATTACAACCTTTGGAGATTGTGTTTTCAACGCTTCAAGCAACCAATAATATGAGCCTAATAATGGCTGATTGCATGTTCCGAGTCCGTAAGCAGCTATGCCGTAATTGAGATAGAGTTCGGGTGCTGCAAAACCGGATAATACTTGGCTTGTGCCGATTGCAAGCACATCAACAGTGTCCTTATCCAAAGAATAAAACTCTTCAATGTTCTGCCTGTCAAGAAAACGAGTGTCGGAAAACTTATCTTTAACAAGAACAGAAATGTGACTGAGAATGAATGCCGAAACAATTATTACTATTGCAATTGAGATTAACAGCTTTAAATTTTTTCTATCTTTCATTTTAATCGCCATGCGATACAGATACCGCGCAAAAAAACAAATATTTTATCTGAGTATCCGTATCACTACCTCCTTCTGATTTTTTCCAATTATCAATAAGCCATGTATGCAAATGACGATGCGTTATATTCCGAACCGTAGATACCAAAAACAGCTATGACAATAATCAGTCCGATTACCAAAATCAATCTCGTGAAAAGATTTTCTTGTGAGATACGTTCTCTTATGGTCTTATCGCTCTTTGATTGGATAATATCAACAGCAATGAGCAAGACGATTGCGGCAAGTGAGATAATGAATTGCGTTTCATCCATTTTGGCGAAACTCCAAAGTGAGCCGTTGGTGAAAATCCAAAAGTTGTGGTTATAAATCACACTGCGAAGAACGATAATTGTGTTGCTCAGCGAACCGGGTGAGGTCAGAAGACGTCCGCCCATAAAAATCAAAAAGACTTTCACACTTTGCAGAATACTCCATGAAACAGTGTCGGTTTTTATATGGAGTTTATGCAGAAGATTTTGGAACGGCTCGGAGAATACTGTTGACATGGAAATGAGCGCTGCGTAATAGATTCCCCATGCAACATATGTTTTTCCTGTTCCGTGCCACAAACCTGTTAAGATCCATGTAACACTGATAGGTATAATTGCACATATAGCTCTGATGATTTTCGGTGAAACATTTTTAGCACGAAGTTTTTTATTTATGTTCTTAATTAGCGAAGAGGTTGAAATCGGATAGTAAACATAATCTCTGAACCATGCACCGAGGCTGATATGCCATCTGCGCCAGAATTCCGCAACAGATTTTGAAAGGAACGGATGATCAAAGTTAAGGTCAAGTTCAATTCCGAAAATCTGCGAAACACCGCGTGCAATATCCATGCAGCCGGAAAAGTCGGCATATATGTAAAATACATCAAAAACAGCGGCAACGATATAGAAAATACCGTAGTTCTTTCCGCAGTTATTGAAAGCATTGTTCACAAGAAGATTAAGTCTGTCAGCAATGACAAGCTTTTTGAAATATCCCCATAAAATCAGTTCAACAGCATAAATAATGCGCTGTGAATCAAAACGAAGTTCCTTTTTCAGCTGTTGGCCGAGCCTTGAATAGTTTTCGATTGGACCTTGAAGTATATGCGGAAAATAAATCAGATACAGAGCAAAACGAAAGTAATTTTTCTCATATTCGAATCTTTTCCAATATACATCCAAAAGATAACTTAGTGCAGAAAATGTGTAATAAGAAATGCCGAGTGGAACGATAATATTTTTAACCGAAAGGTCACCATCGATAAGATTGTTTATCGGGTCGATGAAGAACTTTGCGAATTTAACTGCGCAAAGGATAAACACATTCAATATGAGGGTTGCAAGCAAAATAGTCTTTGCTTTCTTTTTGAATTTGTTTTTGATTGCTTTCTTATCGTCACGGCTTAGGTTATCAGCGGCAAGTTCATCTTTTTGCTTTGACCATGTCTTTCCGATAATTCCCCCCCCGAAATAAGTTGTAATCGATGTGAGAAGAATAAACGGCAGATACTGAACACCGCAGATTGCATAGAAAATTACACTTGCCAAAAGTAAAACGATCCATCTATGTTTAACCGGGCAAATGTAAAACGCTAAAACAGTTATCGCAAGAAAAGCAATGAAAGATAATGAAATAAATGTCATTTGACTTCCTCCGAATATTGATTTTAAACACAGCAAAATAAGCACTGAACCTCTTTTTTTGAAAATGGTCAGTGCCTATTGATTAATATCAGTCTTGAAGTTCCTGAATCATTTCCCACATTGCATCAACGCTGTCAAAATTTTCGTTGACCATGTATTCCATGGTGATTTCAATGTCGAAATGATCTTCGATTTCAGCAATCATGCTGGTGATGTCAATTGAGTCAAGAACCTTGCCGGTTACAAGCTGTTTTTCGTTTTCAAAGTCAACTTTGCTGTTGATACCTTTAAGCAGTTCCAGTAATTCGTTCATTATAATTTCTAACCTTCCTGACTGCAAAATTAAATTCATGCATACACTTGCGCAGTCAACCATAGTGTGCATATTAATTTATTATACTATGAATATACCAAAATCAGTATAACCATTAAAGATTAAAATAATATTAGAAAAACTCAAATTAATCTTTCCGCTTGTTTTTATACATTTGGCAGTTTTGCAAAAAGCACTTTTCCGGAGGGATTCTTAGGTATTTCGTTTATATATACTGCTCTAAATGCCTTTGGATTAAGATGTGTTTTGGCTGAAAGGAATCTTTCAACTTCATCTGTAAGTGTTTCGTCAGTGATATAGGTCAGGCATTGTGAGTCAGTTCCGACGCTTGCGCAGTCAATGTCAAAATGTGATTTAACAAGGCGGTCGATTTCATCAAGGTTTACTCTGTTGCCGTAAAGTTTAAGGAAACGCGAGATTCTTCCGACAATATAGTAGCAACCGTCCTCATCTCTTCGAGCAATATCTCCTGTGCTGAGTCTGCCGCCGCGTTCATCGCCTTTTATAAGATCGTCAGCTTTCTCGGCATAACCTAAAGTGACATTAGGACCTTCATACACAAGTTCACCGGTTGCAACAGTTTCAGCGATTTCGTTGTTGTTTGTATCGATTAACATGAGTTTACCGCCCGGCACAGCACGTCCGATGCTGCCAATCTTTTCGGCTACAAGTTCCGGTGGGAGATATGACATTCTTGAAGTTGCTTCCGTTTGACCGTACATCGGAACAAATCTTTTGCCGTTTGCTTTAGCATACTCAGCGAACTCGCGGAATAAATCATCAGTCATTTTAGAACCTGACTGAGTCATAGTTTTTAAAGATGGTAAGTCCATTTTGAAAAAACGGATTCTTTTAAGCATTTCATAGGTAAAAGGAACACCTCCGAAAGAAGTTGCCTCATGAACTTTGAGCAAATCCCAAAAAGGTTTGCTGATGACGGTTGCTTTGGTCATTATAATTGATGCACCTGAGCAGATATGACTGTTTATGATTGAAAGACCGTAGGTGTAATTCATCGGCAGAGTGGTGATGGCTCTTTCATTTTCATCAAGTTCAAGATAAGTTGAAATCGCTTCAGCGTTACTTTGGATGTTTTTATAGCTTTGTCTGACAAGTTTTGGACTTCCTACTGAGCCTGATGTTGTAAGAAGCAGGGCAAGCTCGTCATTAATCGGATAGCGTTCATTATTCAGCTTAACAATAGAGTAGGTGTCAACAGAGAAGATACTGGTGCCATCGTTCATTCTTTCGGTCATATCATTCGGCAGTAAAAAATACTGTGGTTTATAGCGATCAATCAAAGTGTCAGCAAGTTCGGAGTCGATTTTTCTGTCAATCAGCAGCGGAACAACACCGTTTGCAAGACAGCTGATATAGCATGAAACACAATCTGCGCTGTTTTCACAGAAAATGAAAGCAACAGAACGCTTTTCAAGATATTTGCCGACCTGCTCGGAAATCAGCAACAAATCGTTGTATGTCAGTTGCTTACCGCTTTCATCAATGAGTGCGATGTTATTTGCGTATTTTTTGAAGTTGTTAAAAAACATAGTTATAAAACCACCTTTTAAGCTTATAACACTAAATGAATATTGACGTAGGAACGAACGCTTATCGGTTAAATATGTCTAATTTTGCCGACTATTTCTAATAACAGATTTTTAGAGGTCGCAATTCCAAATTCAACCATATTTTATAACAAAAATGTGCTGATTATTTGTACGGTTTATTAATGAATTGCAACCAAATTGTAAGAATTGTTCGTTATTTGTAAGGGTTTGTTCCTGAGAAACATAAAACTATATAAATTATACCATTATTTTTTGCTTATGTCTACTTTAAGCGAAAAAAATTATTAATATTTTATTCATTGATTTTCTATATTGCTGACGAATGTTTGGAATTTTACATATACGGTAAGTGAAAATAAAAAAATTCCTGAAGGTTAACTCTTCAGGAATTTGGTGGGCAGGGATGGATTCGAACCATCGAAGTCGTTGACGGCAGATTTACAGTCTGCTCCCTTTGGCCACTCGGGAACCTACCCATAATAATGGAGCTGGTGGACGGACTCGAACCCCCGACCTGCTGATTACAAATCAGCTGCTCTACCAACTGAGCTACACCAGCGCTTAATGCTTGAATAATATATCACAGATTTCATCTTTAGTCAAGAGTTTTTTGAAATTTTTTTCAACTTTTTTTGTCGAATTTCTTTGAAAATCTTTTCAGTCGTATATAGAAATAAAGATGAACGGTTTTTTAGCAAAAAATTAAAAATTTTTAAATAAGTATTGACATTATCTGTAAAGTGTATTATTATATAGAAAATACATAGTTCGGTTGCTATCGTTCTTTGTATAAATACTATTTGGAGGTTTTGTAAAATGGATTTGGAACTTTTGAAATCATTTGTAAAGGATAATTTTGCTGAGATTACTGAAATCTTTAATTCTCTCATGGCATGTCTTAAGGCTCTTATGGAGAGATTTAATGGTGGAGCAGAAGCTGAATAATCCTACAAAAATTGAATTTTAGTGAGCGGTATTTCTTAGCGGAAATGCCGCTTTTTTTCAATGCGTAATTCGTAATGCTTAATGCGTAATTGCGGATAAGATTGTGCTGAATTTTTGGAATATCGTCCGCAATTTTTAGCGTGATGCACTTTTAGCTTATCTTTGTGCCGGACAAATTGAAGTAATAAGTAATATGGAATAGTGAAAAGGTTTGGTCGCGAGTGAGAGAAATTAAATTCATAACTCTCATCCGCGGAACGAAATTATATACTGACTCAAAATAGAAGATAAATAAAAAGCAATCTATCAATAAGACTACAAATAAAGACAGCCGACAAAGCCCCGGCTGTTTTGAATCTCTATGGTTATGGTGAACA
>JAMPDR010000025.1 GCA_023665555.1 Ruminococcus sp. | reverse complement strand
CCATATTTTGAAGTTACTTCTCTTTTTATTGGGTCACATCATTTTATCACATACATAAACCAAAGATAACTGCACATAATTAAATCAGGTGAATAAGAAATATCTTTTCATCTTTTTAATAAATAACTAAAAGGAGGCGCTTTCCATGTCTAAGCAGAAGAACAACCAGAATAATCAGAATAACCAGAACAGTAAAAACAATCAGAATAACAACCAGCAGAACAAGAACAACCAGGAAAATCAGCAGAACGAAAATCAGAACCAGCAGAATCAGCAGTTCTGATAAAAATCTGAATAAAAAATCCGCCGCTTTGAAGAGAATCAAGGCGGCGATTTTTTAAGTAATATGTAATAAGAAATAGTGAAAAGGTATGCGTAGAAAATTGTGCCTATCTTAAGGCTAAGTCCGCAAAATATTCTTTTTTTCTTCGAAATCACACCTTCAATTAACATTAAATTTTACCCGCAATATGATCCGTACGCAAGTACATTTGACATATTTGACAATTTGTGGTATATTTTAATCACAAATTTGGATATTTTGATTAAACAGAATAATTTTATTTATTGTTTATCAGCTTTCTGCCGTAATAAATTACCGAAAGTATCACCGAATAAAATCAGATGGTTAAAGGATGAATTTTTATGAAAATTCCTTTCATTGAAGAACTCGGCATACCTGCAAAAGCAGACCCAAAAAAAGTCAGAAGAGAACAACTTAGAAAAAAGAAGTTCGCATTAAAACCATTCATTGTTGCTTTTGCTGTTATTATTGTTTTGCTTGCTGCTGTTTCAATAATGACAATTGTTAAAGAATCAACAAAAGATAACAGCAATACTACTGACATTTCGTCAGAAGAATTACTTCTTGATATTTCTACTGATGCTTTAAGCACAAATGAAAATCAGCAATACATAAACAAAAACATTTTGCTTATGCTCACAAAAGATGATTCAAAAGGTTTACATTTACTTGCAATTTTGAATCTTGATTCATTCAGCGACAATATTTCACTGACTTATGTACCCATCACCGCACAATGTCTTGTTAACAACAACAATTGTGATATGACCGAACATCTTACAAACGGCGGCATTAAAGAACTTCTTTGGGCAGTCAGAGAATATACTCAAATGAATATTGACAACTATATCAGTTGCGATGAAAAAGATTTTACCGATATCATCAAGTCGATTGGCGAATTCAAGTTGAACATAGAAAAGAAAATTGATGATACATATAATGGTGTCAATTTCACAATTGAAGAGGGAGAACAATCTTTCACTGCTGATTCCCTGCTAAAATATTTTCTTTATCTTTGTCAGACTGCAACAGATGAAAATGAAAAACTTACTCAAATAATATCAGACATAGCGCAAAAAGTTCTGATTGATAATGATACAAATGTGACCGAAGATTTTAATCTGTTAGTTAGTCACATAGATACTGACATTTCTGCTATGGACATTGCAAAATATTCAGTTGCACTTGAGCAGCTTGTTGAGGCAGGAAATTTCAGCAGGATTGTTGTGAAAAAATAAATATAAGACCGCTGACTTTCTCGGCGGTCTTTAAGTATTTATGCATAAGATATTTATCAATCATCTCTTTTTAATTTATTAATTGCTCTTATTGTCAGATATATATTAACTGCCGATAAAAATATCAGTCCTGAAGATGCACATATAAATATTTTGAATGTTGTTGATATTGCCTTTTCAAAATTATCAAATGAATCTTCAAGTGCATAAGCATTATAGCCATTCATTGATAATGTTGTATTTATCGGACTTACAAGACTAAGACTATCTGCATAAATATAAATACCTTCAAGATATATAATTTCACCAAAAGAAGCAAAATCATTTTCATTATTTATTTTTTCATCAACAAGCAATGAAGTGATATTATAAAAGGTTTCCATATTAATAAATAAAGTAGGCATTTTTTGAGTTGACGGTGTAAGATTTCGTTTCAGCACTGTTTCAAGCGAATTATCAGATATCTGTGAATTTGTTTTCAAGGTTATATGTTCAAGTTTATCTGATAAAAAGCCTCCGTCATTCATCATTTTTGTAACATTGATTTCAAGTTCAATGTTCTCTGCAAGTTCATTTGATGAATAGACCGTACCTGTAACCATTTCTTTTAATCCAAGAAATGAGCAATATTTTTCATCAATTGCAAATAAGTTGACTTTTTCATTCATCGTAACACCTATACAGGTATAGACAGGAATAACACTGCATTTATGTACTCTGTACTTTTCGGTTAAGATATCATTAATATTTTCAGCATCAGCAAAATCCAATTTTTTTATTTGATTATCGTCAATTAAGAAATCAACGTAAACTGTCCGTGAATTAAAATCATTTTCATTTTGAAAATAACTATCTGAATACATTAAGCCTGCAATGCTTGTAACTGTAATTGAAGCCGAGATTAATAATACTATTAAAATAAACATCAATTTATAAGGTTCAAGCATATGTTTAGGTTTGTTTTCTTTTTCAGACAAGACTTTATTTATATTTTTTTTGTAAATTTGAAAATAGATCAAAATAATAAGAAATAATAAAAATACAAATAACAATGCAACTATTATAAATGGTGATAAATTCATAGCACTACTTCCTTTTTCTAAATATTAAATGTTTCCTTAAATGCATAGTAATAACTTCTTGTTACATCAACGCGTGATGAATCTGACATTGTCAGAATGAATTTCATAGAAAACGTTGGACTGATTCTTTTTATCTGCTTTTTTGAAACTATCACACTGTTGCTGATACGCAAAAACAAGTTATTGTCAAGCCGCTGTAAAATTTTATAAAGTCGCTCACTAAGCTGATATACACCATCGGCAGTATGCACATCAACCAAATGACCGTATGATTCAATATATATAATTTTTTCACAGGGGAGTATAATATGTTCATTTGTGATTTTATCCCTGACTATCAAATTTTCAGAAAAATTATTTATTTTGCTTAAAACCAATTCTGCTTTATCATCTGTTTCGATTCCGTGATTTTCCAATTCAATTTTGATTTTTTCATAATCATCGTCATTTACAGCAAGTTTTATTTTCAAGGCTTGGCACCTCCTTTATTGCTTAAGTAATATATCTTATTACTAAAAAATGTTCAATTAAATTGCAACAACTTACAGTTATAGCAACATAAGTTTCATATTAAAATAACAGCGACACGGTATGAAATCGCTGTTATTTAATCAGAGTTTACTTCTTAGCTGACTTGCACCATTCTTTCATGCAGCATTTGTCACACTGAGGCCGCCTTGCGATGCATACTGCTCTTCCGTGAAGAACCATTCTGTGGCAAAAGTCATTGCTTTCTTCGGGCGGAAGAATTTTTTTAAGTTCAATTTCAACCTTGTGAGGATCCTTAACATTCACAAGACCTATGAGATTTGTTATTCTTATCAGATGAGTATCTGCAACAACGGCAGGCTGATGATATACATCTCCCATGATGAGGTTCGCGGTTTTTCTTCCGACTCCGGGAAGTGATGTCAGCTTTTCAATTGTATCAGGAACTTTACCGTCAAAATCATCTCTGATTTTTTTTGCCATTCCAATAATATCTTTTGCCTTTGCTCTGTAAAAACCGCATGAATGAATAAGCTGTTCAACATCTTCAAGTTCAGCATTGCAATAATCATCCAATGTTGGATATTTTTCAAAAAGCGCAGGTGTAACAAGATTTACTCTTGCATCAGTGCATTGTGCGGAAAGTCTTGTTGCAATCAGAAGTTCGAGCGGATTTTTCGCTTCAAGCGAACATAACGCATCGGGATATTCTTTTTTTAGTGCTTCAACACAGGCAAGTGCTCTTTGTTTCTTTGTCATTTTTATCATTCCTTTTCAGTCCGTTTGTTGTCTTCTCCAGTGGAATAAATATTGTTGAGCTATACCCTCTACTCCCTTTGTGCATAATGGGAGTCCGTTTGGATAAAGTTCCTTCATAATTCGTTTTACCCAAACATCGATTGGAAATGCTTCAACCCTTCCGAAACCGTAAAGTAAAGAACATTCGGCAACCTTAGCACCGATGCCTTTGATTTTCATCAGTTCCTGCCTTGCTTGTTCAATCGGCATTTTTTCAATTTCTTCAATTGATACTTCACCGGAAGCAAGTTTTCTTGCCGCATCAATAATATATTTATTTCTGAATCCTGCCCTGAGAGGTGAAAGATCATCTTCATTCAATTTTGCAATCGTTTCATATGACGGAAAAGAATAATCGTTTTCATTTATTTGTTCGCCGAAAGTTTCACATAAGCGTGAGATTATGCCTTTTATTCTCGGTATGTTATTGTTTTGCGAAATAATAAACGAACATATTGCTTCCCATGGGTCTTGCTTAAGTATTCTTATTCCATAATATTCGCTGCAAGCTGTTTTCAGATAAGCATCATCAAAACTTTTGCAGATGCTTTTATAATCTCTGTTTAAATCAAAATAAGGTATCCATATTTTTTCAAAAGATTCTTTATCTGTGTCTTTGAAAATTATTTCATTTTCACTTTGAATAATATCAACGGCCTTGCCATTTACTATTCCGTGAAAAGAACTGTCTTTATTCACTGTCCATCTGAATGATTGACCGCAGTCAACAGTAAGTCCAATATTCAGACATTCAGTTTCTTTTAGTATTATATCTTTTCCGTTTTCATTGTATATCATTTTTTCACTTCCTATTTATAATAATCATAACTTACTTAATTAAACTACTTGCACAAAAGAGATTTTTGTGATACAATTAACTGTAAACTGTGATTAATTTGGGTAATAGCGTTTATTTACTTGTTTTCATGTTAAATAATGTTTCATCCAAAACCGCCTGTAATAAGCATTTTTCGGCTTGTTACATAAATATTTATACCTCACAGTTTGTAATTATATTCGTTATCAATATAAATATATTTCATAAAAATAAAAATAAGGAGGTTATTTATGGATTCATTCGGTGAAATCTGGGAAAGCATAAAAGAATATCTGAAAAGCAAAAGCGGTGTATCTGAAGTTGCATATAATATTTGGCTTAAACCTCTTGAATTTGTCAGCTTTAAAAATGATACTATTACTCTTTCCATCAGCGAATTCAGAAGAGGCATTGTTGTTGACAAATTTTTATCCTTGATTGAAGAAGCATGCGAAGCCACAATCGGATTTCCTGTTAAAATTGATTTTTCTGTTATCGGAGATAACAATACACCAAGCGTTGCTGAAGAAGAATATAAAGAAAAAAATATTTCTCATGAATATGACTATACCTTTGATAATTTTATCATAGGTCCTTCAAACAGATTTGCTCACGCTGCAGCATTGAATGTTGCAAATAATCCGGGAAAGGCATATAACCCGCTTTTCATTTACGGACATTCGGGACTTGGCAAAACACACTTGCTCAGTGCAATTAAACATGAAATTGAAATGAAAAATCCGTCTGCAAAAATTATATATACAAGCGGTGAACATTTCACAAATGACCTTGTTAACTGCGTCAGAAATCAATCTAACGGCTATGCTAACAATCCATTTCTTGAATTTCATGAAAAATACAGGAACTGTGATGTGCTTTTGATTGACGACATTCAGTTCATTGCTGCAAAGGAAGCAACACAGGAAGAATTCTTCCATACGTTCAATGCACTCAACAATGCAGGCAAACAAATTGTTCTCACTTCAGACAGACCGCCTAAAGAAATGCTTACACTTGAAGAAAGACTGCGTACTCGTTTTGAATGGGGTTTGATTGCAGATATTACACCGCCGCCTCTTGAAACAAGAATGGCAATTGTCAAAAAGAAAGCAGACGATCTGAATCTTGAATTAAGTGATGAGATTATCACTTTCATTGCTGACAATATAAAAAAGAACATCCGTCAGCTTGAGGGTGCAGTTAAAAAAATTAAAGCTTATCAAGAAGTTGAGGGCACTAAACCTAATATTGCAATTGCAAAGAAAGCAATCAGTGACATAATTAACGACAATCAGCCTTTACCAATGACAATAGAAAATGTTATCAATGAAGTTGCAAGAACATTTGATGTCAGCGCGGCAGATATTCGTTCAGACAAGAGAAATGCAAAAATTTCTCAGGCAAGGCAGGTTGCTATCTATATTATAAGCGAAGTTACTAATCTTTCGCTTAAAGCAATAGGTAAAGAATTCGGCAATAAACATTATTCTACTATTATTTATGCTCTTAATGAGATTAAGGGTAAACTTGAAAATAATGTTGCTCTCAAAGCAACTGTTGATGATATTATTAAGAATATCAATGAATAAAAATTATTTATTAGAATTTAATTAGATTTCAAATAATTCCCGACTCACATCTTGAATTATTTGAATAATCACAAATTTTTCAACATTTTATTTAACATTCCACATGCAGTTTTTAACATTGTCAACATTCGTTAAAATTACCATGTTAAATGTTTCGGTTGTTTCAACATCTGTTTCAACTTGTAAAAAATGGCGAAAACCCTTATACAAAGCATATTTTACCTTTATTTCCACATTTTAACGCTCCATAATAATAAGACTAAAATTTATTATATATATTTTATCACTCGGAGGGATAAAAATGAAAATTGTTTGCGACAGCGCAAAATTAGCAAAAGCATGTATGAACGTTCAGAGAACTGTTTCCAATAAATCAACTATACCTGCAATCGAAGGTATTTTGATCAAGGCATCAGGTGACAATATCAATCTTACAGGATATGACCTTGAAGTAGGAACAGATACATATATTCCTGCTGAAGTTGAAGAAAGCGGTGAGGTAATTCTCAATGCAAAACATCTTTGCGATATTTTAAGAATGGTTCCCGATGATACGGTTTCAATTGACAGCGATGACAGATGTATCTGTAAAATAAAGAGCGGTGAAACTGAATATTCACTTATCGGCATTGCTGCTGATGAATATCCTGATGTTCCGACAGTTACGAGCGGTTTTCCGATTGTAATAAAGCAGTCGGTTCTTAAGGATATGATTAAAAAAACTATCTTCTCTGTTTCAACAAGTGAAAGAAATCCTGTTCACTCAGGTATTAAGTTTGAAATTACAAACGGAAAAATCGTTCTTGTTGCCGTTGACGGAGCAAGACTTGCAATCAGAAGAGAAGATATAGAATATACAGGTGAAGATGTATCATTTGTTGTCCCGTCAAAAACTCTCGGCGAAGTTATAAAACTCGGAGAGGATGAAGACGGTGTATATTCAATCAATGTCGGAAAAAGACATATTTGCTTTGAAGTTGGCGAATACAGAATTATTTCAAGACTTCTTGAAGGAAACTTCATTGACTATAAAGCAGCTATACCTCTCACTTGCTCAACAACAATAACTGTTCCGACGAGAAGAGTGATTGAATGTATTGAAAGAACTTCACTTATCATCACAGACAGATCAAGTCCTGTCAGATGTTCAATCGAAAACGGAGTTATGAAGTTCTCATGTGTAACAACAATAGGTACGGCAAATGATAAAATGCCTGCTGAAATTGATGGTAAGGATATAGAAATCGGTTTCAACAATAAGTTTGTTCTTGACGCACTTAAGGCATGTGATACAGACACAATCAAAATGGAACTGAATTCATCAAGTCAGCCGATTATTATTATTCCGACAGAAGGTGACAAATTCCTGTTCCTTATATTGCCGGTAAGAATATAAACTAATAAAGAATTATAGTTTTAAAAAATATATTTGTAAAGAAGAATGAAGCATGAAAGTAGTTGTTAAAGTTCCAAAGAAAAAAAGAATACCTGTTTTCATCACAACGGATTATATCCGTCTTGATGCTGCTTTAAAACTTGCCAATGTTGTCGGAACGGGCGGTCAAGCTAAAGCTGTTATTCAGGATGAACTTGTGAAAGTAAACAATGAAATATGCTCACAAAGAGGTAAGAAACTTCGTGATGGCGATAACTTTGAATTTGAAAGAGTTATCTATGAGGTGACAAAGTGAACATAACAAGTCTTGAGGTTGTATCTTTTCGCAATATTGAAAGAGAAGTTATTGAGCCTTGTGACGGTGTGAACATAATTTACGGTGATAATGCTCAGGGAAAAACTAATTTACTTGAAAGTATTTGGCTTTTTACCGGATGCAGAAGTTTCAGAGGATCAAAGGACAATGATTTGATAAACTTTAATTCAAAAAAGTCGTTATTAAGCCTTGATTTTTTCGGATATGAAAGAGAGCAGAATCTTTACCTTGAAATTGAAAAAGGCAGGAAGTTTATGCTCAACGGAGTTAAGATGAAATCTGCATCAAAGGTTATGGGTGAATTTCTTGCTGTTGTGTTCTCTCCAGTTCACCTGTCGCTTGTTAAAGACGGCCCTTATGAAAGACGAAGATTTCTTGATATTGCAATAAGTCAGCTTAAGCCGAAATATGCGGTTACACTTTCTCAATATAACAAAGCATTAAGTGAAAGAAATGTTCTTTTAAAGGATATTTATTATCACAGCGAACTATATGATACTCTCGATATATGGGAAGATCGAATTGCTTTTTATGCAGGTGAAATAATCAGACAGCGCATGGGATATATTAACCGATTATCTCAGTTTTGCTCCGAAATATATTCCGGAATATCATGCGGAAAGGAAAAACTGAAGGTATCATATTTTCAGCAATGTCCGGCTTACGGGGAAAATAAGCAAGAACTTTATGAAAATATTAAGATTCTGCTTGCTGCATCAAGAAAAAATGATATTGCAACAGGTTTCACTTCTGTAGGTCCTCACCGTGATGATGTTGAAATTACAATTGACGGACTTTCTGCAAGAAGCTATGGCTCACAAGGTCAGCAAAGGTCTGCGGCTCTTGCTTTAAAACTCGGTGAAGCTGCGGTAATAAAAGATTTTTCGGGTCAGCAGCCTGTGGCTCTTCTTGATGATGTTATGAGTGAACTTGATGTTTCAAGGCAGAATTATATATTAAATCATATCAAAGATTGGCAGGTATTTATAACTTGCTGCGATCCTGCATCTGTTCAAAATCTCAGATATGGAAAAGCCTTTGAGATGAAAAAAGGACATTGCATAAAAGCGACACCACACAAGAAATAACGGTGAATTATGTATTTACATTTAGGACAGCAAACGGTTGTTACACATGATGAAATTTTAGGTATATTTGATCTTGATAACACAACCGTATCAAAAATAACAAGAGATTATCTTTCATCGGCAGAAAAAAATAATAAGATTATTTATGTTTCAAACGAACTGCCGAAGTCGTTTATTGTTTGTGTTGACTCAACTGTATATGTTTCACAAATTTCAGTTTCAACACTTCTAAAACGAATGAATAATATTATTTAGTTAAACCAAGGATGGTCTGATTAATACAAGTGTTAAAAATGTGTGACTTGAATTGAATCAGAACTTCCAAACAATCGGCATTGCCGATATAAACTGAAACGGAGGTTAAACCGTGGATATTAACGAAAACGCGAACATTGATGAAAAATCAACAGAAAATGCAGAAGTTCAAGAAATTATTGAACCTGAAATTGAAATGATGGATACTGTTGTTACCCAGGAGTATAACGCAGATGCAATTCAGGTTCTTGAAGGCCTTGAAGCTGTCAGAATCAGACCGGGTATGTATATCGGCTCAACAGGGCCGAGGGGTTTGCATCACCTTGTTTATGAAATTGTCGATAACTCAATTGATGAGGCTCTTGCAGGATATTGTACTCATATTGAAGTTGAAATTTTACCCGGAAATGTTATCACAGTAAGAGATAACGGACGCGGTATTCCGACGGGTATTAATGAACAGCAGGGACTTCCGGCTGTAACAGTTGTTCTTACTGTCCTTCATGCAGGCGGTAAGTTCGGCGGAAGCGGATATAAAGTTTCGGGCGGTTTGCATGGTGTTGGTTCTTCTGTTGTTAATGCTCTTTCCGAATGGATGGAGGTTGAGGTTTCGCAGAACGGACATGTTCATCATCAGAGATTTGCAAGAGGTAAAATTGAAACTGACCTCACAATTATCGGTGATACCGACAAAACAGGTACATTTATCAAGTTCAAACCCGATGCTGAAATTTTTAAAGAAACAACTGAATATGAATATGAAACTTTGCAGCGTCATCTTCGTGAATCAGCTTTCCTCAATGCAGGAATCTCAATTACTTTAACTGATAAACGTGACGAAGCAAACATAGTTGAGGATGTTTTCTGCTATGAAGGCGGTATCGGCTCATTTGTTGAATTTATAAATAAAAGCAGAGGTCTTACCCCTGTTCATGAAAGACCTATTTATTTTTCAACCGTTGCAGGTGACAGAAGTGCTGAAATTGCACTCATGTATAACGACGGATATAATGAAACTATGCTTTCATATGCTAACAATGTTCATACCATTGACGGCGGTACTCATGAAACAGGTTTCAAAACAGCACTTACAAAAGTGTTTAATGAATACGGCAAAAAATACGGTTTTATTAAAGATGCAGATAAAAAACTTTCTGGCGATGACTGCCGTGAAGGTTTGGTTGCTGTTATCAGTGTTAAGCTGACGGATGCTCAGTTTGAGGGTCAGACAAAAGGAAAACTCGGAAACACTGAAATGACAAAGCTTGTTTCAACTACTGTTTATAATAAACTTACGGATTATTTTGAAGAAAATCCGCAGATTGCAAAAATAATTCTTTCAAAAGCACTTGATGCTTCAAGAGCAAGAGAAGCTGCAAGAAAAGCAAGAGAGGCTGCTAGAAGAAAATCTCCGCTTGAAAGTAATTCACTTCCTGGTAAACTTGCTGACTGCACGGAAAAAGACCCTGCAAAGACAGAAATCTTTATTGTCGAGGGTGACTCGGCAGGCGGCTCAGCAAAAGAAGGAAGAGATAGAACCATTCAGGCAATTCTTCCTCTTTGGGGTAAAATGCTCAACGTTGAAAAATCACGTCTTGACAAGGTTATAGGAAACGATAAACTTCAGCCTGTTGTTACTGCGTTAGGTGCAGGCATTGATGAGGATTTCAATCCCGAAAAGCTGCGCTATCACAAAATTGTTATCATGGCCGATGCCGACGTCGACGGTGCTCATATCAGAACACTTCTTTTGACATTCTTCTTCAGATATATGCGTCCGCTTATCGATCACGGTTACGTTTATATTGCACAGCCACCTCTTTATAAGCTTTCAAAAGGACAAAAGCATGTTTATGCTTATTCCGACGAGGAAAGAGATAGAGTTATGGCGGAAATGCCCGGTGCTGCAATTCAACGATACAAAGGTCTTGGTGAGATGGACCCCGAACAGCTTTGGGAAACAACAATGAATCCCGAAACAAGAATTATGCTCAGAGTTACTCTTGAAGATGCAATTCAGGCAGATGAAACATTCTCAATTCTGATGGGTGACAAGGTTGAACCCAGAAGAGAATTTATTGAGAAAAACGCAAAATACGTACAAAATCTCGACATATAAATGAATTATGAATCAAATAAGAAAGGAACAATCCAGATATACATTCAATTCAGGATTGTATGGCGATAAAAATGGATAATACACCGACTTATGAGAATCAGAGAATAATTAATGTTGAGCTTAATCAGGAAATGAGAAAGTCTTTCCTTGATTATTCCATGTCAGTTATTACTTCTCGTGCTCTTCCGGATGTTCGTGACGGTCTGAAACCGGTTCACAGAAGAATCCTTTATACAATGGAAGAAAATTCACTTTATCCTGATAAAGCTTACCGTAAATGTGCCGATACGGTTGGTTCTGTTCTCGGTCGTTACCATCCTCATGGTGACGCATCTGTTTATGATGCAATGGTAAGACTTGCTCAGACATTTTCACAAAGAT
This sequence comes from Ruminococcus sp., assembly GCA_023665555.1. GTDB lineage: Bacteria > Bacillota > Clostridia > Oscillospirales > Acutalibacteraceae > UBA6857. Next base: position 22,186 of record JAMPDR010000025.1, on the reverse strand, counting down.
ATATTCTTGTTGACGGTCATGGTAACTTCGGTTCGGTCGATGGCGACCCGCCTGCTGCTTACCGTTATACAGAGTCAAGGATGAGCAAAATTTCAATGGAAATGCTCAGAGATATTGACAAAGATACCGTTAATTTTGCGCCTAACTATGATGACCGTTTGAAAGAGCCGACAGTTTTACCCTCCCGTTTTCCGAACATTCTTGTCAACGGTTCAACAGGTATTGCTGTTGGTATGGCAACAAATATTCCGCCTCATAATCTTCGTGAAGTTATTGACGGTATGTGTTGTCTTATTGACAATCCCGATGCATCTCTTGAAGAGTTGATGGAGCATATCAAAGGACCTGACTTCCCTACTTCCGGTATAATTATGGGACGAGCAGGTATTCGTGCAGCTTATGCAACAGGCCGCGCTAAAATCACTGTTCGTGCAAGAACAGAAATTGTTGAAAATAAAAACGGCAGAATGAGCATTGTTGTTACTGAACTTCCCTATCAGGTCAACAAAAGACGACTCATTGAAGCAATTGCCGACCTTGTTAAGGAAAAGCGAATTGAGGGTATTGCAGATATTAATGACTATTCCAGCCGTGAGGGTATGAGAATGGTTATCGACCTTAAACGTGAAGCAAATGCGCAGGTTGTCCTCAACAATCTTTTCAGTTTGACACAGCTTCAGATTACTTACGGTATAATCATGCTCGCACTTGTTGATGGTGTACCGAGAATATTGACACTTAAGCAGATTCTTCAGGAATATATTAAATTCCAAGAAGAAGTTATTGTGAGAAGAACGCGCTTTGATCTTAAAAAAGCAATGGAGCGCGAGCATATTCTTGAAGGTTTGAAAACTGCCCTTGATTTTATTGATGAGATTATCAAAATTCTTCGTGCATCAAAAGACCAGAGCGAGGGTAAAAAAGAGTTGATGGAAAGATTTAATCTTGACGATATTCAGGCAGATGCAATCGTTAAAATGCGTCTTGGTCAGTTGACAGGTCTTGAAAGAATCAAGATTGAAGATGAACTCAAACAGTTGCAGGAAAAAATTGCTGAATATAATGACATTCTTTCTCATGAGGACAGAATTCTCTCAATCATTAAAGAAGAAGCAACTGCAATTCGTGATAAGTTTTCTGATGAAAGAAGAACAGAAATCATGAACGTCAGCGGTGAAGTTGATGTTGAATCACTCATTCCGCAGGAAGATTGCGTATTTACACTCACAACTTTTGGATATATCAAACGTCAGCCGGTAAGCACTTACTCAATTCAGAAGAGAAACGGTAAGGGCGTTAAAGGTATGAATAGGCGTGAGGAGGATGTTGCAGAAACTATGTTCACCTGCTCCACCCATGACTATGTGATGTTCTTTACATCAAAAGGAAGAACATTCCGTATGAAAGGATATGAGATTCCCGAAGGAAGCAGACAGAGCAAAGGCATGAACATTGTAAATCTTCTTCCTGTTGAGCCTGATGAAAAAGTCAGTGCAATGATAAAAGTACCTGATTTCGGACTTGAGAAGCATTATCTTATCATGGTAACACGCAAGGGTATTATTAAGAGAACCGACCTTGATGCATATAAAAATATAAGAAAGAGCGGCATCATTGCAATTAATCTTGATGAAGATGATGAACTTGCATGGGTATGGCTTACTGACGGAAACGACGATATATTTGTTGCAACCAAAAACGGTATGGGTATCAGGTTCAATGAAAATGAGGCTCGTCCGATCGGCAGAACTGCGCGCGGTGTTAAAGCAATTGAACTTAGTGAAGATGATGAAGTTGTTGGCATGTGCGTTGTTGGCGAAAACGAAAGTGAGGATGCAAAAATCTTCACTGTTACCGAAAACGGTGTCGGCAGATGCAGCGAGCCGACAGACTTCACACTTCAAACAAGAGGCGGTAAAGGTAAAATCAATTATCGCACAGATAAATACGGAAAAGTTGCATCAGTTCAGCTTGTTCATGCAGATGATGATCTAATTATCATTTCATCAGACGGAATTATTATCAGAATTGCAGCTTCGGATGTAAATGTGGCATATAGAACTGCAAGAGGTGTAAGCATCATGAAAGTTTCCGATGGTGAAAAGGTTGTTTCGGCTGTTGCTGTTAAACGAGAAGAAGAAAGCGAAAATGCAAATTCAGACAGTGAAGCGGTAGATAGCGAATCGGAAACACAATTGTCTGATGTAGAAATAACAGAACAGACAGAAGAATAATACTCTTTAAAGATTATTTTATGTATGCGTGTATACTGTTTAAAATAAAAGCGGATAATAAAAATGAATAATACCGCAAGTTAAAGGAAAACACTGATTAAATCATAAATATGCATTTGGTGAATGTCATATGCCTTAGGTGATTTAATCAGCGTTTCCAATAATAATCTGCGGTATTCTAAGACGGTTCAACAACTGTTAAAGAAAGAAGTGATCGGCTTGAAAAAAAGAAAAAAAGCACACGGGAAAAGTAATCCTGTTGCCGCTTTCTTGTGGACTAATAAAAGGCAAAGAGCAAAAAATATATATTTTATTTTGACTGTTTTTGTTGTAATAATTGCAGTCGGGGTCGGATTCATCAATGCAAAGCTTAATCAAATTGACACATCGGATGATGATAAAAATGTAACCAGTGCACCGATGGATGTTATTTATGAGGATGAAGAAAAAGATATCATTAATGCAATTGACAGTGCGTCTTCATATAATAATTTCATTTATCAATGGGCAAATAATGATGGTGAACTTTATTCAAGTAAAAATGTTATCAACGTTTTGCTTATAGGACTTGATTCAAGTGATGCGCTTGAAAATGGCGGCAGATCTGACTCTATCATCCTTGCTTCTTTAAACAAAAAAACGCATAAAATTTCACTTTCCTCATTCTTCCGTGACACATGGACGTATATGAACATCGGCGGCCAGGACCGATATAATAAAATTAATGCGTCATATTTTTACGGCGGACCAGAAGCTTTGATTGATACACTGGAGCATAACTTTAAAATAGATATTGATTATTATGTTGCAGTCGATTTTTCTTCGTTTGAGGATATCATCAATGCTCTTGGCGGAATTACGCTTGAAGTGCAGGAATATGAGGCAAAGTATATTAACAGAACCACGATTCATACAATTGATTACGGTCCTGCGGTCAAACTCAACGGATATGAAGCACTTGTTTTCGCAAGAATCAGACACAGTGACGCAGATAGCGACGTTAGCAGGACGCGCAGACAAAGGCAGGTTATATCTGCCTTGATTCAGAGTGCAAAGGGTGCAAGCCTTTCACAACTGAATGACGCGCTTGATTCACTTTTTAAATATGTCAAAACCGACTTTTCAAAGATGCAGATTCTTTCCTATGCCGCTCAAGCGCTTGCGAACGGATGGATAAATTATGATATCGAGTCAAAAGTGTTCAGTGAAGAGGATGTTTTTAAAACCGGTTATGTCGGTAACAATGCAGTTGTTTTTGTTGATTTCCCGCTTGTTGCTCAGCGGCTTCAACAAATGATTTACGGCGACAGCAACATTATAAACAGTGAGGACAGAGTTAAGCCGTTTTCACTTTGTAAAGTCAGAAGTGACGGTCAATTAATGATTTAAGATACTTTTATAAATATGCGGGTAAGATTGATATGAATCTATTTATTATCGCCGCAGAATAAAGTGTCGGATATTCTTAATAATTAGACACAGGCGGACGAGAGTTCGCCTATATTGTTGAGATATATTTTTACGAAAGGAAAAGGCTTCCCTTTTAGATGAAGCCGTAATGAAAAATGAACAGATATGATTATGTAATTTTTGATTTTGACGGAACTGTTACTGATACAGGAGAAGGAATATTAAAAAGTTTGCAATACTCATTTACTGCAAACGGCCGCCCTGCTCCCGATTTGAAAGATTTGAAAAAATTTATTGGGCCTCCGATACATTACAGCTATGTTAATTTTTATGACATCAGTGAGGAGGAAGTCGGTGAATACATAAAGAAATACCGTGAGCGTTACAGAGCCAAGGGTATTTATGAATGTTACATATATGACGGCATGAGAGAACTCATTGAATCACTGCGTGAAAACGGGGTGAAGATCGGTATTGCTTCGTCAAAGCCTATCAAACTTATATATGATGTTATGAATCATCTCGGTATTACTGATTTGTTTGATGCGGTTTCCGGGGTTCAGTTTGATGACAGCAATCACATAGGAAAAACTGATCTAGTTCTTGATTCAATGAAACAATTGAATGTAACTGACAAGCGAAAGGTACTTATGGTCGGCGACAGATATTTTGACATTGATGGAGCAGCAGGTGCAGGAGTTGACAGCTGTGGAGTTTTGTTTGGTTACGGTTCAAAAGAAGAATTTGAGGAACATAATGCGACGTATATTGTTGCAAAGGCTGATGAAATCAAAAATATAGTATTTAATTCTTAAATCGATAAATATTCACTAAAATAAGTTGTTTTTAGAATTAAAATAATGATAAAACAGAATATACAGAATCTGTTGAATGGAAATTTTTTAAATGATGTCTTGATTGTTTTGAAACTTTCTATCAAACGAATTTTTAAAAGATTTTCAAAATTTTCAACATAGAATGTGGAAAACTTTTTGAGTTCAGCAAACGCATACAAAAAAGGATTGATGCAGATATATGAAATACTTTGCAAAAAAATATGATGTTATAATAATTGGTGCAGGTCATGCAGGAATTGAAGCCGGACTTGCTGCTGCTCGGCTCGGTGTTGAAGTCGGAGTTTTTACAATAAATATGGACTGGGTCGGCAATATGCCGTGCAATCCTTCAATTGGCGGAACAAGCAAAGGTCACCTTGTTCGTGAAATAGATGCCCTTGGCGGCGAGATGGGCAAAGCGGCTGATGCAAACACACTACAGAGCCGAATACTTAACCTTGGCAAAGGTCCTGCTGTTCATTCTCTTCGTGCCCAGATTGACCGACGCAGATACAGTGAATATATGAAGCACGTTATGGAAACTCAGAATAATCTTGAATTAGTTCAAGCTGAAGTCGTTGATTTAAGGCAAGTTGATGATGGATGGGAGATACTTACCCGATTGGAAGCAATTTATCATGCAAAATGTGTTGTTCTTGCAACAGGTACATTTCTCGGCGGTAAAATTTATGTTGGTGATGTTTCCTATGACGGCGGCCCTGACGGAATGTTTGCATCAACTGAACTTGCAAAGAGCCTTAAGACGCTTGGTGTTCCAACACGTAGATTTAAAACAGGAACTCCTTCAAGAGTTAACAGAAGAAGTATTGATTTTTCAAATCTTGAACGTCAGGATGGAGATGAAAGAGTAGTTCCTTTCTCTTTTGACGGTAAATATAAGCCTGAGAATAAGCTGCCATGTTATATTACATATACAAATCAGGAAACGAAACGAATAATACTTGATAATTTGCATCGCTCGCCTCTCTATTCTGGAAAAATTGACGGTGTCGGTCCGAGATATTGTCCCAGCATTGAAGATAAAATTGTCAGATTCTCCGAAAAGGAAAGACATCAGTTGTTTATTGAGCCATGTGGAGAACATACCGAAGAAATGTATCTTCAAGGTATGTCATCTTCTCTTCCGGAAGATGTTCAACTTGCTTTTTTGAGAACAATTCCGGGTTTGGAGCATGTTCAAGTTATGCGAACAGCGTATGCAATTGAATATGATTGTGTTGATCCGCTTGCTTTATATGCAACACTTGAATTCAAAAACTTTGACGGATTGTTTGGTGCAGGTCAGTTCAATGGTTCAAGTGGCTATGAAGAAGCCGCAGCGCAGGGACTAATTGCCGGAATTAATGCCGCATTAAAGATAAAAGGTGAAGAAATGCTCATTCTTGACCGTGCAAGTTCATATATAGGAACACTTATAGATGATCTTGTAACAAAGGGCTGCAGTGATCCTTATAGAATGATGACTTCTCGCTCAGAATATAGATTAATATTAAGGCAAGACAATGCAGATATCAGACTTACCGAATACGGATATAAAATTGGTCTTGTTGGTGAAGAAAAGTGGCAAAGGCTTCAAAATAAGCTTGAACTTATCAAAAAAGAGCGTGAACGTGTTGAAAGTGTACCTATTGCTCCGTCTGATGAATTAAATAAGCTGCTTGTTTCACGTGAAACATCGGAACTTAAAACAGGATGCAGACTGTCGGAACTCATCAAGCGGCCGCAGTTAAACTATGATTTGCTTGCTCCCTTTGATAAAAACAGACCTGAATTGCCATATGAAGTGTTTGAGCAGGTTGAAATCGACATTAAATATGAGGGATATATTAAGCGTCAGCTTGCTCAGGCGGCTGAAATGCGTCGTTTGGAATGTAGAAAACTTGATGAAAACACTGATTATACGCAAATTGTAGGTTTACGTATGGAAGCGCAGGAGAAGTTAAACAAGGTTAAACCGAAAAATCTCGGTCAGGCATCGAGAATTTCAGGTGTAAGTCCGGCAGATATATCGGTATTGTTGATATATCTTAAGAAAAATGGTAAATAAAATACAGTATGAGGTCAATTATGAGTAACGAACCCTTTATAATGAAAGATAAGCTAAAAAGACTTGCGGATAGTTTTAATGTTTCACTTGATGAAATAGCACTGGATCGCTTTGATATATACGCAAAACTGCTTGCAGAATGGAATGAAAAAATCAATATCACAGCTATAACCGATCCTGATGGCATCACAGTCAAACACTTTGCCGACAGTTTAGCACTTTTTAAATATGCAGAGATTCAAGATGGAGCAAAATGTATTGATGTGGGAACCGGAGCGGGTTTTCCCGGAGTTGCCATGCTTATTGCAAGACCGGATTTGAATCTGACACTTCTTGACAGTACAGGAAAGAAACTAAATGTAATTGCAAATATTCTTGATGAAATCGGACTCAGTGCTGAAATACTCCACGCAAGAGCGGAAGAAGCGAGCCTAAAGGCTGAATATCGCGAGAACTTTGATTTTGTAATGGCAAGAGCTGTGGCAAACTTAAGGGAACTTTCTGAATACTGCTTACCTTTTGTCAAGGAAAATGGCAGTTTTATATCTCTTAAAGGTGCAAGAGCCGATGAAGAAATTATAGGCGCAAAAAAAGCAATATCTATTCTCGGCGGCAAAATTGCAAGTACTGACAGTTTCATTTTAGAAGATGCAGGTGAGCGAAACATTATAATGATAAAAAAAATACGGCAAACACCGACAAAATATCCACGTCAATCGGCAAAAATTGCAAAATTCCCACTCGAATAATGTCAATTTATGCAATAATGCAGTGTTTTACATCGAACTCTTTTTGTGGACAAACCTTCCTTTTTGTGCTAATCTTTTAGTCAAAGGGAGGTTTTCTTATGGTCAATGACAAGCCCCGTCCCGCAGGGCAGGTATTATTGATACCAAATGAAAAGATTTTTCCGAATCCAAACCAACCGCGTCGCGTTTTTGATCAGGGGGAACTTGTGAATCTTGCAATAAGTATCAGAATGAATGGAATATTACAGCCTATAACCGTCAGAGAGATTGATAAAGGTTATGAACTTGTTTCGGGTGAGCGCAGATTAAGAGCATCAAGGCTGGCCGGAATGATGATGGTTCCATGCATAGTAATTGATGTTAATGAAATGAAATCAGCAGTTTTTGCATTAATTGAGAATTTACAGCGCCAAAATCTCGGATATTTTGAAGAGGCAATGGCAATTGAAAGATTGATGAGTGAATATGGCATATCACAGGAAGAAGCTGCAAAAAGGCTCGGTAAAGCACCGTCAACAGTTTCAAACAAACTGCGTTTATTAGCACTTCCAAAACCAATTCAAAAGGTTCTTCTTGAAAACAATCTTTCAGAACGGCATGCAAGAGCGCTGTTAAGGCTTGACGAAGAGGACGCAATGCCAATGCTCAAGCGCATAATTGAAAAGAAAATGAGCGTAACACAGGCAGAAGCGTATATTGAAGCATTCCTTGAGCAGAAAAACAAACCTAAACGAAGAACGCGGCGGATGTTCAGCGATGTGAAAATCTTTATTAACACAATAAACAATGCGGTTGAAACGATGCAAAGTGCAGGAATACATGCGGCTGTTAAAAAACAAGAAACCGAAGAAAACTTTGTCTATGAAATAACAATTCCGAAAAGTTCGGCATATAAAAAACCTGAACTCAGTCTAATCGAGAATTAACTGTAATCTCACGTAAAGCGTGGTTTACATACAATATCTTTCTCTTTCACACCCCATAAGAAGAATCCGCCGGTATAAAGCTGTGCGGATTTTTCTTTCATAATGCGGATTGATTTGCTGTGATCTTAGTCTGTTTCCGCATTTAAAAAACGGCAAAAAAACCTAATTTGTCTGAAAATATTGCATTAAGGTCTTTAAAAATAAAAATGAATGTGCTATACTATATGGGATTACAAATTTGTATGTGGAAAGGGGCAGATTTATGGGTAAAACAGTTGCAATTGTTAACCAAAAAGGCGGTGTGGGTAAGACCACAACTGCTGTTAATCTCGCCGCTGCCATCGGTCAAAAAGGATTTAAGACGCTGCTTGTTGACATTGATCCTCAGGGAAACACAACAAGCGGTTTAGGTTTTAATAAAAGACAGGTGGAAAAGTCCTCCTATGATATGATAATAGGAAGTGAAAAAGCGGAAGATATTATAAAACATACTGATTTCACTAATCTTGATGTGCTGCCGTCAAATATGGATCTTGCAGGCGCAGAACTTGAAATAGCTGATATGGATAACCGCACAAGCAGAATCAAATCTGCACTTGCACCGATAAAGGATAACTATGACTTTATTTTTCTTGATTGTCCTCCGTCACTCGGCTTGATAACAATCAACGCATTAGGCGCAGTTGATAGCGTTATTGTTCCGATTCAGTGTGAATACTATGCGCTTGAAGGTCTGTCACAGCTTATGAACACTATCAGACAAGTGAAACGCTTATATAATCCGCTGATTGAAATGGAGGGTGTTCTGCTCACGATGTATGACGGCAGACTTAATCTCACTCAGCAAGTTATCACAGAGGTGAAGAAATTTTTTCCTCAAAAGGTTTACGCAACGGCAATACCGAGAAACGTAAGGCTTTCCGAAGCTCCGTCATTTGGTCAGCCGGTATGCTATTTTGATAAAAACTCAAAAGGCAGTAAAGCGTATGAAAGTCTGGCTGACGAATTTCTTCAAAAGAATAAAATAAACAATTAATTGAATCTTAGGAAAAATACAGGAGGTATATATGGCTGAAAAGAAAAAAGGCGGTCTTGGAAGAGGCTTAGGAACACTGTTTGCTGATAATTCTATTGAAGAAGAAAATGGCAGTCCGTTGATGCTCAAAATATATGAAATTGAGCCGAACAGAGATCAGCCGAGAAAAGATTTCGATGAAGATGCGCTCAATGAACTTGCAGACAGCATTGCTGAGCACGGTATTATTCAACCGTTGTTGGTTCGTCCGATAGCTGATGGCTCATATCAGATAATTGCAGGCGAAAGACGTTGGAGAGCCGCACGAATGGCAGGTTTAACGGAGGTTCCGGTTCTTGTTAAAGAGATTTCCGAAAGTGAGATCATGGAACTTGCACTGGTGGAAAATCTTCAGAGAGAGGATCTCAACCCCATTGAAGAGGCTGAAGGACTTCAAGTTCTCATGGAAACTTACGGTATGACTCAGGAAGAAGCCGCCAAGCGTGTTGGTAAGTCAAGACCTGCTGTTGCTAATGCAACAAGACTTCTTGCTCTTCCGGCAAAAGTAATTGATATGCTTAAAGACGGCTCAATATCAGCAGGCCATGCAAGAGCACTTCTTGCACTTTCCGATGATGATAAAATCAAGGAACTTGCCGCTGAAATAGTGAAAAAAGGCATGTCTGTTCGTGATACGGAAAGACTTGTTAAGTTCATGATTAAAAATTCCGCAAAACCGAACAAAAAACAGAAGAAACGTGATATCTTCTATGATGAAGTTGAACTTTCGGTTTCTGATGCAATCGGCAGAAAAGCAAAGGTCAACGTCAACTCAAGCGGAAAAGGAACAATTGAAATTGAGTTTTATAACAAAGAAGACCTTGCAAAACTGACAAAAATGTTCAATAAAGAATAAAAGCGGCATCGCTTAATATATAGATAAGGAGCAAAAAAATGTTAGATATTAAACTTATCAGAGAGAAGCCTGATTTTGTTAAGGCTGCAATGAAAACAAGAAACAAGGACATGGATGCAATTGTTGATGAAATCATCGCAATTGACGAAAAAAGACGTGAACTTGCATCAAAAAGGGATTCACTCAAAGCTGAGCAGAATGCTGCAAGCAGACAGATTCCTGCAATCAAAAAGGCAGGCGGCGACATCAGCGAGATAATGGCAAAGATGAATGCTGTTAAAGAAGCAATCAAGGCTGACGAGGACGAACTTAACGCACTTGAAGCAAAGCAAAAAACTCTTATTTATGAGTTCCCGAACATTCCTAACGAAGCAACACCAATCGGCAAGGACGACAGCGAAAACGTTGAAATTCGCCGTTGGGGCGAGCCGAAAAACTTTGATTTTGAAGCAAAGGCACATTGGGACATCGGCGCTGACTTAGGTATACTTGATCCGGAAACCGCAGCTAAAGTTACAGGCGCACGTTTCCACTTTTATAAAGGTCTTGGTGCAAGACTTGAACGTTCAATTATCAACTTCTTCCTCAATACTCACACCGCTCATGGCTACACAGAGGTATTCCCTCCTTTCATGGTAAACCGTGCATCTATGACAGGTACAGGTCAGCTGCCAAAGTTCGAGGAGGATGCATTCAAGCTGACAAATGACTATTTCCTTATTCCGACTGCGGAAGTTCCTGTCACAAACATGCACAGAGATGAAATTCTCGACGGCAAGAAACTCCCGATAAGCTATTGTGCTTATTCCGCTTGTTTCCGTGCTGAGGCCGGCTCGGCAGGCCGTGACACAAGAGGACTTATCAGACAGCATCAGTTTAACAAGGTTGAACTTGTTAAGTTTGTTAAGCCTGAAGAAAGCTATGCAGAACTTGAAAAACTTACAAATGATGCTGAAAGAGTCCTTCAGTTGCTCGGACTTCCCTATCGTGTTGTTGCGCTGAGCACAGGTGACATCGGATTCTCATCGGCAAGAACCTTTGACATTGAGGTTTGGATGCCGTCATACGGACGCTATGTTGAGATTTCTTCATGCTCAAACTTTGAAGATTTCCAGGCAAGACGCGCATCAATCAGATATAAAGATGATGCAAAAGACAAGGCAAAGCTTGTTCACACACTCAACGGCTCAGGTGTTGCAATCGGCAGAACAGTTGCCGCAATTCTCGAAAACTATCAGAACGAGGACGGCAGCGTAACAGTTCCCGAAGTTCTCAGACCGTTTATGGGAACAGACATTATTAAGTAAATTACTTTTGATAATATGCGGGAGAGAACTCTCCTGCATTAAGCGGTTTATCCGCATACATAAAAAAGCAAAAAATCTTAAAGCAAAAACTTAGTATTTTCTCGGAGGTATGTAAAAATGTACAACGACATTCTTGACAGTATCGGACTTATTAAAAAGGTTGACAGTGAGGTTGCTGACGCAATGCAGCTTGAACTCGACCGCCAGCGCGATAAAATTGAACTTATCGCATCGGAAAACATCGTTTCTCCCGCTGTTATGGCGGCGATGGGCAGTGTTCTTACCAACAAATACGCAGAGGGATATCCCGGAAAGAGATATTACGGTGGTTGCGAATATGTTGATATTGTTGAAAACATCGCAATTGAAAGGGCTAAAAAACTTTTCGGTGCTGAATATGCAAACGTTCAGCCGCACTCAGGTTCTCAAGCAAACCTTGCAGTATACGCTGCATTTCTTCAGCCGGGTGACACAGTTCTCGGCATGAGCCTTGCAGAGGGAGGACACCTTTCACACGGCTCACCTGTTAATGCCAGCGGTATTCTCTACAACTTCGTTTCATACGGTGTTGACGAAAACGGATTTATCAATTATGACAAGGTTAGAGAAATTGCACTTGAAACTAAGCCGAAAATGATTGTTGCAGGTGCATCTGCTTATGCAAGAACAATTGATTTTGAAAGAATCGGCGAGATTGCAAAGGAAGTCGGTGCTGTTTACATGGTTGATATGGCACACATTGCAGGACTTGTTGCCGCAGGACTTCATCCCTCACCTGTTCCGTATGCTGATGTTGTTACAACAACAACTCATAAAACTCTTAGAGGACCGAGAGGCGGTCTTATTCTTGCAAAAGAGGAATACGCAAAGCAGCTTAACAAAGCAATTTTCCCGGGCAATCAGGGCGGACCGCTCATGCACACAATCGCCGCAAAGGCAGTTTGCTTCGGCGAGGCACTTACTGATGGGTTCAAGGCATATCAGCAGCAGATCATCCTCAACTGCCGCGCACTTTCAGCAGGACTTATCAACAGAGGGGTTGATCTTGTTTCAGGCGGAACAGACAACCATCTTTGCCTGCTCGACCTTCGTTCACTGAACATCACAGGTAAAGAACTTGAGCACAGACTTGATGAAGTAAACATCACAACAAACAAAAACGCAATTCCGAACGATCCTCAGAAACCGTTCGTAACAAGCGGTGTCAGACTTGGCACAGCAGCTGTTACAACAAGAGGATTCAAAGAGGACGACATGGACAAGATTGCAGAGTTCATTTTCCTTGCAGCAACAGATTTTGAGAATAAGAAAGAGGAAATCAAAGCAGGTGTTGCAGAAATTTGCAAAAAGTACCCGTTGTATGAATAATTGATGACAAGGCGACCCGAAAGGGTCGCCTTGGTTGATGGGTAGCTATTGTAGGGGACGGCGTCCTCGACGTCCCCTACGATTTGCACATTTTTAAGCGATTATTTCATGTGAAATGGGGGCGCTTTTCATGGCGTATATAAAGAGAAAAAGTAATAGATTAGTCAATTATAGTTATAACTCGCAAGGTTTATATTTTGTAACTATTTGTACACAAAAGAAAGAATGTATATTATCAGAAATAGTCGAACATGATGCAACAGGTATCGTTGATAACCAATTAATGGAATATGGTAAAGTGGTTGAAAATCAGATATTGGAGATGAATAATAAATATAATGATATAATTGCGAAGCAATATGTAATTATGCCTAATCACATTCATGTCATTTTAGAGGTGCAAAATACAAATAACGTGAAACCAACATCATCAAGAGCCAATGAATTGATTCCGAGATATATTTCAACGCTTAAAAGGTTTTGTAATGCTAAAATCGGATTTAATATATGGCAACGCTCATATCATGATCATATAATCAGAAACGAAAACGATTATCAAGCCATATCACAATATATAGACAGTAACCCCATAAAATGGAAAGAAGATAGGTTTTATGTATTACCGTAAATTTTCATTTGTAGGGGACGGCGTCCTCGACGTCCCGTGAATAAACCTCAATATTTGTATCATCGTTTTATGTTTCAGTAAAATACAAGATTTTTGAATGTCGATTACAAAATTATTTTAGCGTGCTGGTAAAATGGGTTTAGATGGGGTGTCTATGTTTTATGTGTTGTCTTTATGAAAGATATCGATATATTAAACGTTTTACACGGGACGTCGAGGACGCCGTCCCCTACGATTGTCAGGTTATCCCCCCTCCCCGTCAACATTCACAAACGAATGTTGATTTTTTTTTGCAATTCAGACAAATTCATTTAAATATTTAATTAAATTTTCTTATGTTATTGACTTTATTGATTTTTTGATGATATACTGATACTAACTAAAAGTAGCCTATTATGCCTTTGTGCGCTCTTTTTGCGGTTTAACGCTAAGTAAACGCTGAATAAATCGCAGTGCACTGCTCGTTTGCATAAAGTTCCGTCATATCGCACAGAATTTCCTTGAAATACGAAAGTATTTCTGCGTCAAGCCTATGCAATCTGACGAAATTTCTGACGGCACGATCAGCACACTGGATTTAATCATCGTTTACCTAACGATTGAGGTCAACAGTCGGTTGAATTGCAGGGCGCAAAACGGCATTTTTCGGCGCTTCGTGGGGCACAATTTTGCAAGTGTTTCACGTAAACAGATTAATTTTTCTTAAGGAGGAAAATATCTTATGAAAAAGCAATTTAAAAAATCGCTTTCACTTTTCATGGCAATGCTCATGCTTTTGTCATGTTGGGTGTTCTTTGCTCCGACTAAGGCGGAGGCTGCAACAGCAGGAAAATATTACGTTCAGATTTTTGTAAACGTTGTAAATGACCATAGTAATAATGATAATAAATTTTCATTGAATACGGTGAAACAGAATGGTTCTGCCGGCACACAGTGGTCAGAAACAAAGGTTGCAAATAGTACTGGTACAAAAACATATCAAAAAGAACTTGATGGTTTGCCATCTTCATTATATGTTGAAGTTTATGGTGCATTAACAAATGTATCTGAATGGTATGTAACAAAAGTCACTGTTTCACCGAACAGTAATTATACCACAGATCAAGTTGTTCTTTGGGAAGGTAAATTTGGCGCTCATAACCAGCGTGCTGGTGGTGGTAAATCCGGTATAACTTTGGATCTTTCCAACGGTAATTATGATAGTTCTCCGAATATAGGTACATGGACTAAGACTAATACTTCACGCGATTGGAAGGGAAATCCAAAGCCTAATTCAATTACAGTTTCAGCTAAATCAAATAATGCCGAAATCAGTTCTATTGATATCAATCAATGGGGCGGTGCAAATAAAACAGCCGCAATTTCATCTACAATTTATGATCAGTATAAGGTTGTTTGGGGCGGTTCAGTGTCAACATATGCATTGACAGCAAACACTGATAACACAAAAGATACAAAATCATCATATGCAGGTGCATCCCTTAACAGCTATACGTCTGGAGATTCAAAGACTTTAACCATAACACCGACTGCACAAACTGCAAATAAGTCAACAACCACTCGTGCGAAATCATTATATGTTCATACAAGTTATACATATAATAATGAAACGATTTACGGTTACAAGGGGATCACTCTGAATAACCCGGCTTATACGTATAATTACTATACTCAGATGAGTTTGCTTAACAACGGTATTTATTCAAATCCGCTTATTACACAGG
Organism: Ruminococcus sp.; assembly: GCA_023665555.1. GTDB lineage: Bacteria > Bacillota > Clostridia > Oscillospirales > Acutalibacteraceae > UBA6857. The sequence goes on along the minus strand of JAMPDR010000025.1, from coordinate 7,005 downwards.
CTAATGGCTCGACAAGATCTACTAAAAGCTATACTGAAGCAACTAGATACTATTATTACCATCCGTTAACGTTCCCGAAAGCAATTCAAATCAAAGACTCAAGCGGTAACAATGTAAACGGTTATGAATTCAAAGGCATGTATTCAACCCAGCAAACTGTTAATGATATATATGCAGCTAAATACACAGCACCGAGCGGAACAGAACTCAGCAGTGAAACACATACTGTTGAAACCGCTGCAAACAATCCGCCGCTTACCTACTATGCAGCATGGTGGGCAAAGGATGTTGAAATAGAGTTCAAAACAGCCGACGGTCAGCTTCTTGCAAAAGGTACTGGTAAGTTTGACCAAACCGGAAATTACGGTGACCGTGCAGCGACTGCGTTGGCTAATGCAACCGCAGAACTTACCGCAAAGGGATATGACGAGATTAAAAGCGGTTCATTCAACGGAAAGTTCAACAATCGTTGGGTCGTTCGTGAAGCATATGATCTTGACGGAAATCTTATTTCTGTCGGAGATTATCTGGAAGATGCCAAACTCAAAGGTAAAACTGTTTTCGAACCCGAATACAGCTACGACAAGAGAAACACATATAACATCAATTTCATAGGCGAAAACGGAAAAACTCTTAATTCAACAACTTCATTTGAATACAGAGCAAATATTGATGATGTTGTTCCCGGTATGCAAACCAAGGCTCAGGACGTAAGAAATACTTATGAATTCATGGGTTGGGCACTTCGTCCGTCAGGCAATTCCGAATGGGAATATGTTGTTGACGAAAACGGTTTCACCGATGACGGCACATATATCCAGACAGTTGAAGATTTCACAGTCAGAAAAGATGCTGACTATGTTGCTGTTTATAAGAAGATTGCGCGCGAATACACAATTACTTATAAAGAAGAAAACAAAACAACTGTAATCAAGGCTCACTACGATGATGTGATTACTGAGCCTGTTCCCGAAACAAACTTCATCAAGAACAACAGAAGATGGCAGTTTGTTGACTGGTCACGTGAAAGCGGTACAGCTTTGGCAAATGGTAAATGCCGCGGCAATGTAACATATGTGGCTGAATATTATGATACAGAAGTAAGATATACGATCAGATTCTTCGACCATACTCACACCGAGGAATCAGGTGTACCAATCAATCAGAAAGTCAGCTACAGCCACGGTGATACTGTTGAAATTCCGTGGACTATGGTTGAACAGGTTTATCGCGATGATAACTATCAATATGAGTTTGGCGGTTGGCTTCCCGAATATCCCTCAAGCACAGCAACAAAAGATATTGATTATATCGCACATTATGACGCAAAACCGCTTTACACAGTTAACTACTATAACGGCGATGAATTAATTGAAGGTTCATCTGTTAAAGAGGTTGCCGGAGCAGACATTTCAAACAGTTATGCAGGCGCTATCCCCGAAAAAGAGGGAGATAAGTATGCGGCAGAATATACTTTCAGCGGCTGGGCTGATGAAAACGGCAACCCTGTTACAACCCTCGGCAACTCAGATATCAATCTTTATGCCCAGTATGATTTCACACCGACCAAGTATACTGTTGAATTCAGAAACGAGGATGGCTCATTAATTACAGTAGGTGTGTTCAATTATCTTGATTCGATTGAGCATATCATTCCTGAGGACGGAACAGTCACAAAGGCAGCCGATGAAACCTACAACTATGATTTCAGAGGTTGGGATAAAGACATTGATCTGTATTGCGAAGACACAGTGACATACACCGCAGTTTATCGCAGAACATATAATTATTACACAGTCGAATGGCTTGACGAGTTCGCTGAAGAAGTCGTCAACACTCAAAAGTATATCTATAACGAAAGAATCAATCCCCCGGCAGCACCGGAAACAACTGAAGTTTCGACTGACCCGAACTACACATGGGTATTCGACGCATGGCTGAATGCTGACACAAACGAAAAATTCACCCGCGGCGACAGAATCACAGGTAATGTTCGCTATAAAGCATCATACAAACTTGAAGCAAATATTTGCACAGTTGAACTTTATGATGAGGATGGCACTACCCTGCTTGAAACAATCAAAGTACCTTACGGCACAACTGACATCATGAGTGTGGCAGGCACATACGTTAAGCAGGCAACAGATGCTGAGCACTATAACTTCACTGAGTGGACACAGCTTGACGGCTCTAAATTCACAAAAGTTGAAAACAACATGAAGCTTAAAGCAAACTATGAAGCTGAAGAGCATACATGGGTTCCTAATGATGTTACTGTTGAGCCAACATTCTTCACAGAGGGTAAGGGTACAGAAATTTGTTCAAATGCTTCATGCCATCTTGAAAAAGAAGTTGTGATTGCAAAACTTGAGGATATAGTTCCTCCGACAGCAAAACTCTATGTAAGCAGTCACACTTGGTCAACACCTGACACAGATCATGATTATGTTGAAGCAATACCTGTTGCTCCGTCAAATATGTTTATCATCAACACAGATGATACTGCAATGAGAGATAAATACAATCCCCTTGCAATCGGCAGCGGAACAGGCACAATCAGCTATTCAATTCAGAGCGGCGAAGTTGCTCCTGACAGTATCACTGATTGGATCACATGGTATGATTATGATGAACTTCCCACTGAAAGAATCGGCAAAGAAGCAAACATTACAGCTAAACTCAGCGATATTTTCACAGAAGAAAACAATATCGAAAACGGTTCAACATTTGTTATTTACGGCAAAATCGTTGACCGCTGCGGAAATACAACTTATATCAATTCCGACCTTCTCATTTATGATGATGTAATGCCTGTTGTTGAGGTTACAAGCGATCATCAGAACGGCAGTAAGCACTGCTTGGATGCAACAATCACTGTTGAGTCAACGGATGATCTTGCGGCAGTACGTCTTAACGGCAAAACCATCGAACTTGACAAGGACGGCAAAGCACTTGTAACAGAACCGGGAATCTATCAGGTTTCAGTTGTTGACGTTGCAGGTAATGAAACAAAAGTTAACTTTGACATTATCGGCAGCCACGATCTTGTGTTCACAAACTCATCTGCAAACTGCACCACTCCCGGCGGTATCATTGCAAGATGTAAGCTTTGCGGCATAGTTGATGAAGAACAAAGCACTGTAATCGAAGCAAAAGGACATCAGTTCGAAGAAGTTACTGTTGAAGCAGGTTGTATCACAGGCGGATACAAATATAAGATTTGCGTTGTATGCGGTATCACAGAGATGATTCCTGATTCAGAAACTCCCGCAGTCGGACATACTTGGGTTGAGGATGAAGCTTTGAGAAAAGAGCCGACATGTTCAACAACAGGATTGATGATTAAATTCTGCTCAGTCTGCGGCGAGATGAAACCGGAATCACCGGAGGATATAATTCCAAGCGATCTTGACAAGCACGTATTCTATCGTGAGAAACAAACCAAAGATCCGACATGTACAGAGGACGGACAGGTAACAAAGACATGTAAGTACGACAGCACACATGTCGAAGTTGTAAGAACAGTTCCGGCACTCGGTCATGACGAAGGTGTATGGACAGTAACCAAAGAACCGACATGCCAGGAAACAGGCAGCCGCGTTCTCAACTGCACAAGATGCGGCGAAAAGATTAAAGAAGAAACACTTGAAAAAATTGACCACGTATATACCGTAACATTGACAGATACTAAGGAAGAAGAAGGATTTACAATCTACACTTACACTTATACCTGCACAATGTGCCCGCACTCATACACTAAAGACGTTAAGGAAGCTAAACTTGCCAAGCACACTGTTACTTTTGTTGGCGAGGACGGCAAGACAATCAAAGCAATCACAAAGTTTAAGGGTGAAGCTGTTGTTTCGGCAGACATTGAATCTCCGACTAAGGATGCTGACAAGACTTATCGCTACACCTTCTCAGGTTGGGCAGACAAAGATGGCAAAGAGGTTAAGTTCCCAATCGTTATCGGTGATGAAGATATAACCCTTTCACCTGTATTCACAAAGAGTTATGTAAGTTATACAATCACTCTTTATAAAGAGGATGGAACACAGTATAACAACAAGATAGGTTATCTTCACAATGATGATTCTCTTCCGTATGTTCTTCCGAAGAACGGACCTGAAAAGGCATCAACTGCAACTTATGATTATGAATTTGCAGGTTGGTCACCGGACGGTAAGATAGAAAACGTTGTTACAGAAATCAAAGAGTTCACAGAAGATCTTACATTTATCGCAACTTACAAGAGTGTTGAAAGAGAATACAAGGTAGTATTTGCTCTTGACACTGATCATGTTCTCACATATGCTGACGGTAAGTCATATAAAATGGTAAAAGCAGGTGAAGATGCAACAAACCTTTATGACGGCGCAACACCGACAAAGGCTTATGATGCTGAGTATCACTACGTATTCAACAACACATGGAGAGAACTCAAACAAGATTCGTTGAAGAATATCCAGGCAGACACAATTGTATTTGCACAGTTTGATGCTATTAAGCACGACTATACATCTAAGGTTATCCAGGAGCAGAAATATCCGTGCATGGGTGAAGAAATTACTCGCTACACCTGTGAATGCGGACACTATTATGACGATGTGACAAAGAGCCAGGTTGATCATAAGTGGAGCGATACTCCTGATGAGAACGGCAAGGTAACCTGCATATACAAGTGCGGTACTGAACAGGAAGATACAAGAACATTTACCGTAACATTCCTTGATTGGGACGGTTCTGTAATCAAAACAATTGACTACATCAAATACGGTGAAGATATTTCAGACAGAATCCCGACTCCGACAAGAGCAGCCGACAATCAGAATTACTATGAATTCAGCGGCTGGGATACTTCCGTTGAAAATATCGTAAAGGCTAATGCAACTTATACTGCACAGTATGATGCAACAGCAAGACTTTACAAAGTTATCTTTGGCTACAACAGTAAAAATGTTATTAAGGTCTTTGAAAATCAGCCGCTTATGGATGATTTCTCAGTAATCTATGATGAGGATGTTTACGGCAAGCCGACAAAATCTGACTATGATGATTACGGACACTATGAATTCATCGGTTGGTCAAACAGAGGTATTGATGAAAAGAATCAGAGCGTATTCCTTGAAGCTTTGTTCCAGAAAGTAAGCCATGATTATGCAGTCACAAAGACTGAGGCAAACTGTGAAGTAGGTGCAGGCACAACTTACACATGTAAGATTTGCGGTCAGCACTACACCAAGGAAACAAGCGCACCGCTCGGACACAACTGGCAGGTAATCGAAACCGTTGAGCCGACATATAACAAGGCTGGTTACATCAAATACAAATGCGCTAACTGCGGCGAGGAATATCAGGATGATCTTGCAATGAAGCAGATGATCAGAGCCGAAATTCATATAAATGATAAGGACGGTCATCCGATTGAGGGTGCAAAGGTAACACTCTTTGACCTTGAAACAGGTGCTTTCGTTGCTTCGTCAACCAGCGGCAGTGACGGAATTGCAACAGTAAGAGTTCCGGCAGCAGGAAAATACACCATCACAATTGATGCAGACGGCATTGATCAGTTCGTATCAACTGTAACAATCAGCAGCAACGGCAAGGTAACAAACGGCTGGAAAGACAGTGACATTATAGTTATTCACTGTGACTGCACATGTCACAAGGATGGTCTTTGGGCAAAGATTTTCCGATTCTTCCATAAGATTATCAAAGCAATTTCCGGCAGTTATAAATGCTGTAACAATCCAGACCCGAAGTACAATTAACACCGTATAATCAAAAATCGCTCACCTTTTCGGTGGGCGGTTTTTGCACTTGCGTACGGCTGTGATGCGGGGAAGATTGTGCTGATGGGAAGATGAAGTCCGCAGAAGAAGTTGATACACAATTTCGTAGGGGCAGCCCCATGTGGCTGCCCTGTAACTCATACATTACATTGTAGGGTCGCCGCTTGCCGCGACCGCCGACAGATTGAAAAAATGCGTATATCTATATTTATGCAATGTGTTTTTGTTGGTGGTGTATAATTTCAATTGCATGTATTTCGTAGTGGCAGCCCCATGTGGCTGCCCTGTAACTCTCATGCATTACATTGTAGGGTCGCCGCTTGCCGCGACCGCCGACAGATTGAAAAAATGCGTATATCTATATTTATGCAAATGTGTTTTTGTTGGTGGTGTATTGGTCGCCCACGTAGGGGGCGACCCTACGGGAATGTATATTTAATTTTAAAATGTGTGCAACCGGCAGGTTTTTCGGACACAGCAAGCGGTGTCCCTACAGCTGTGATTCATAGGTTTGACCACGGGAAGCCGAAAACCGTCGCCCCCTACAAAAATAATTTTTACATGAACTCGTTACAAATTTACATCTCTTTCCTTAAGTTAATGACATTGCCTTTCAGGAGAGGCTTTAAAAGGCGTCCCTGAAAGGGAAGCTGTCGAAAATACGAAGTATTTTTGACTGAAGGGTGCTCCAAGATGTCCGTAGGACATCGATACAGACTAACCGTTAGCACAATGTAAAGCTTTAATAGATACAAGGTACTACAAGAAAATCACATCAATCTTCCTCTGCGGACTCATACTTTAGAAAGGCACAGTCCTCCCCGCATCATAGCCGTACGCTAGTACCCGTGCGCAAGCACCGCAAGCACAAATCTATATCTTGCGTATGTGAATATTGACGTACACTATGCTGCCGTAAATCTTCACAAAAATAAAATCTTGCATTTATCGAAAATGTAGAAAAATTAAAATATTTTGAAATTTAGTTTGAAAACCGTTGAAATGTTGGCGCGATAATGTTATACTACGTATAGTTATAGGTGTCTTTATATGCCTTAGTGCGCCCAAATTCGTTTTTTAACGTGTTTTTGTGCGTAAAAAGTATTATATAGAATTCCTATTTTAGTAGCATACATTTTCATTTCTAAGGAGGAAAAGTTATGAAACTTGGAAAGAAAGCCTTAAGTTGCCTTCTTGCTATCATGATGATAGT
>JAMPDR010000024.1 GCA_023665555.1 Ruminococcus sp. | reverse complement strand
TCCGGGTATGAACCGAATGCTCTAGCCAACTGAGCTATGCCGCCACATACACGCCGTTTTCAACGCTTGAATAATATATCACATGTTTTTATTATTGTCAACCCTTTTTTTAAAAAAATCTGACATTTTTTTATTTTTTCAAAGCGGCCATTTTCACAGCCTGTTTTCAAGAAAGATATTTCAAACATCGGCATTAAATATAATAAACATTTTATAAAAATATTGACACAGACATTTGAAATGTAATAATATTAATTATATGTATGGAAAGAACGGAGGTTGAAACATGGATGGAGCATCAATCAAATTCAAAAAAAGCCATTGCAATTGTAATTTGCATAGTAATGATTTTTTCTCTTTATGCTCCCGCAACCTTTGCCGCAAACAGCGGTGTGAGCATAAACGCAGGTGTTGACGCATTAAGAGCACAGTTTTCAAGCGGAAAAGGTCCTAAAAAAGGTAACTATACCATCGACTACAGCTATTACTCACCTGTAAAAAATAAAAACGACAATCAAAAATATCCGCTGGTTGTTTTTCTACCGGGTTGGGGTGAAAGCCATCGACCGGGCGAAGAACTGACAGATAACATTGCCTGCAACTGGTCGAGCAAAGAATATCAGGCTCGTTTCGCAAACGCAGGCGGCGCATACATACTTATTGCAAGAGCACGTGAAGATGTAACTCTTTCATGGAATGCATCAGCGCTCACATCTCCACTCAAAGCAGCTCTTGATGATTTCATTAAAAACAAAAGCAACATTGACACCGACCGTATTTACGTCCTCGGCTGGAGTTACGGCGCAGTCGGCGCAATCAATCAAGCTGTCAGTTATCCCAATTTCTATGCGGCGGCTGTTTTCTTCGCTCCACCTGCGGAAATTTCAAGTTCCGATGCAAAGAAACTGAAAAAGATGTCTGTCTGGCTTGACGTTTGCAAAAACGATTCATTCGCTTCGTATAATCTTTACAGTGAACCATCATGGAAGAATCTGAAAAATAATACAGCAGACCTTTCAAAAATCAGATTAACCGTTTACGATAATGCTCCTGCTACCGGCGGTGTACTCTATAACCACAACACATGGCTTGACGCATTTTATGATATGCACAGTTCGGATAGCCGATACAAAGGAAGAACAACATCTGACGGCAACGGAAACAAAATAGACGTCAGCAAATCAGGCATGATATCATGGCTTTCCGAGCAAAGTCTGAAAAAAGCCAATTCAGCGAACACATCAAACTCCGACGGTTGTCCATGCCTTTGCCACAGTTCAAACAGCGTGACAAGACTTTTTTGGAAACTTCAAGTGTTTTTCTGGAGAATTTTCGGAATATCAAACGAACGTCCTTGCGAATGCGGAATATTACATTGGTAAACAAATTTACAAAAGCATTGACATATGTCGTTTAAAATGCAATAATATAACCATAAAATTCCGGGAGGATAAAAAGTATGAAAAAAACATTAAAAAGTTGCAAAAAAATCATTGCGCTCGCAATCTGCATGATGATGATTTTCTCGTTTTGCGTTCCGATGTCTTTTGCCGCAAATGACGGTGTAAGCCTCAACGCAGGACATGATGCTCTCAGAGCACAGTTTTCGCGTGATAAAGGACCGAAAGCGGGCGGCTACGCAATCGATTACAGCTATTTTTCACCTGTCGGCGAAGACAACGGCAAAAAATATCCGTTGGTCATCTTCCTTCCCGGCGGTTCTGAAAGTAAATACGAAGGTCAAGAACTCACTGCAAACAGTTTTTGCACATGGTCAAGCAAAGAATATCAGGCAAGATTCAAGGATGCAGGCGGAGCATACATAATGATTGCAAGAGCGCGTGAAGATGTTGCACTTTCATGGAACTCTTCACTTCTCACATCAGGACTTACCGCCGCAGTTAAAGATTTCATTGCCAAGCATCCCAACGTTGACACCGACAGAGTTTATCTCATCGGTTGGTGCTACGGCGGAACAGGTGCAATCAATCAGGCGACTGCCGCACCGGAACTTTATGCAGGTGCAGTTTTTATTGCTCCGTCGAGCGGCATTTCTTCATCAGAAGCATCAAAACTTAAAAACATGGCAGTATGGCTTGACGTCTGCAAAAAAGATTCTTTTTCACTTTACACAACAAATAATTCATCATGGAGCAATCTCCAAAAGAAAACTGCGAATTCATCAAAAATTCGTTTGACAACATATGAAGATGCACCGGATGCAGGTGTACTTCTTCATCACAATTGCTGGCACGATGTTTGCTATGATATGCAAAGCGGAAGCAGTGATTATGTTGGTGAAAAGACAGTTGACGGAAACGGAAACAGAATTGATGTCAGCACAGAGGGCATGATTTCATGGCTTTCTTCACAGACTCTTCATCATGACGAACCCACACCGACTGTTCCGACTCCTCCGACAGAAGAGCCTGACGACAGCTGCTCATGCAACTGCCACAGCACAAATGCTTTCACAAAACTTTTCTGGAAACTCCAAGTATTCTTCTGGAAGATTTTCGGTTCATCAAGCAAGCGTCAATGTGCATGCGGTGTTTCACACTGGTAAAAACAATATACATACACATTCAGCCCGTACCGACAAAGTACGGGCTGTCAGTTTATATATCAAGCAAAAAATCTTCTTATCTTACGAAATCTTAAGATAGAAGTCACCGAATCGTAAGATTGACAATGTATAATATTAAGTAAGATCTAATTAATACCGAGTGCACATCTTGCACACCCTGTATTAACCAGATCTTACTAAACAAAAGAATATCTCTTTAATAAAAGGAGGACGGAACAATGAAAGTTAAAAAATTGTCAATAAATCGGCTCGCGGTCGGGAATCTGAAAACGCACAAGAAACGTTATACCGTTCTTATTATCGGCATCATTCTCGCAATGATTTTCTCAAGCGGTTCAGTGTTTTTCATCTCGTGCATAAACTCATCGAACACCGCAATTCAGCATAAAAAACTCGGTAAACAAGAAGCAATCTGCACACTTGTTACAGAAGAACAGATCAACAAACTCATTGATGAAAATATCATTGAACCAAAAGTCGGCTACGGTCATGTGTTGGCGAGCGTTTCTTATAATTCAGCTGATAAGTCGAGAGCAACAGCACTTGCATGGCTTGACGATAATGCAAAAGAATATTATTGTCAGACTGTTATCGAAGGAAGATATCCCGAAGATGCGGGAGAGATTGCCATTGAAAAAACAATGCTCAGCCGCATAGATAAATCGGCTGAAGTCGGCGAGAAAATCACACTTTCAATCAATGCCGCAAACGGCAGTGAATACATGGAGAAAACCATAAAAAAGACTTACACACTAGTTGGTATTCTTTATGACAAGTACACCAACATAGAATATTCTTATTACGACACTGACGTTATTTTCAACATGCCCACTGCCTTTGTCAGCGAAAAAGAAACCGTTGAACTCGGCGGAAAAGAAAGACTTATCTCATTTTGTGATTTCAAAGAAAACAAGCTCGGCAGAAGTTATTATTGGGATTTTGCAGTGTATGACATGGATATGGCAGTACATTCTATTCAGACATTTGCAATCGGAACACTTCACGGAACAATTGCGGAAGATGTTGCCTCAGATATACGCGTTGTTGTAATGCTTACGGTTATGCTCACAGTCGGCTCGTGCTTTGTGATTGTCAATTCCTTTGCATCAAACCTCAACGAACGTAAAAAGCAGATTGGTTTGCTCAGAGCAGTGGGAACAACAAAGCGCCAGATAATCAGAATCTTCGGCAGAGAAGCGCTCATCATCAGCCTTATCTGCGCCCCGATAAGTATTTTGATTTCATATTTTGCGGTAAAGCTGGTTGCTTACCTCATGGGTGAATACTTCATCTTTGTTCCGAACATTGCGGTACTGATTATAACAACGTTGGTGAGCGTTATCTGTGTTATGCTTGCGGCATTGATTCCGCTGGTCAGAATTTCAAAAATTTCACCGATGCAGGCAATCAGAAACACTGAACTTATGCGCAGAATGAAAAACAAACGCATCCATTCTCAAAAACAATTCAATGCATCAAAACTCCTGGCAAAGCGAAACATGATGTTCTCAAGATTCAGACAGGTAACGGTATGTGTGTTACTTATTATAACAATAGTCATTTCATGTCTCGGCATGTCTTATGTGCAGGCGAATAAAGATTACAAATATGGCTTCGGCTTTGACTACAGAGCTATAAGCATGGATGAGGGTGGAAGACTAAACGCTTTGCTGAATTATCAAAGCAACAAATTCAGCGAAGGACAAAGACGTGAAATTGCAGAGCATCAGGATGTTGCCGCTGTGTATGGCGAAAAAACGTATAAAATAAACATGCTCGTTAACGGAGTATATCCCGATTATCTCACAATCGCCGATATGTACACGGTGGAAGGCAGATTTGCCGATGCTTATACATGGGAAAACACGGAATATATTCCGCCGGAGGAAAGAGAGATTTCAAGTTACTATTCAGAACTGAAAAATAAAGTGGGATATTCTCAGGAATATTTTGCATCGTCTATGCGTGTTCTTGATTCAGCGATAATTGCAGAACTCGAAGAAAATGTAATAGACGGAAAAATCAACATTGATAAAATAAACAGCGGTGAAGAAGTTATAGTTCTTGCTCCCGAAAAAATCGGATATTATCACAGGAACTTGTCGAACGGAGCGTTGGATCGATGCCTTGTTGACATATCCGAAAGCCCCAAGGGCGGTAAATATGCAGGCGAATATTATGAAAAATATATTCGTGCATCCGCAGAAAGCTGTTTCCATGCAGGCGATGAAATAACGCTTAGCACATTAGTCAGTGACACCGAATCCAACGTTTACAACGGTGACGGCAACATCACAAGATATGACAAAACAGTGAAAATCGGCGCTGTTATAAATAAAGACAGTACCCTGCAATCTTCAAACTTTTTAACCGGTATAGAATTTTACACAACAACTTCCGGTAAAACCGCATTCGGCTATCAGCCGGGTTATGACCGCCTTATGGTTGACCTTAAAGATGAATGTACAGCTGATATGGACGAATTCATGAAAACTGAACTTTCGGGAATTTTACCGGACGGCTATATTGACTCACGCTTTGAAGATAACGAATATGCAAAACGTGACTACAAAGCATCAATGACAATGCTTTTGAGTGCAATATTGCTGTTCACCTGCATTTGTGCCTCACTCATCAACAATTCAGTCACGGCACAAATCAGAGAAAGCAAGCGAACCATCGGAACACTGCGTGCGGTCGGTGCATCGGTAAGTGACCTGACACGCTGCTACAGTCTGCAAATTCTTTCAATGCTCGGCACGGGCACAATATGCGGTGCGGTTATTTATACTGCGGCTCATATCATCATCAGGAAATACACCGAACTTTCATATCTCCCATGGCTGGGTCTGCTTGTCGCAGTGATACTTTTTGCAGTATGTTTCCTCAACCTGAGGCTCAAAATCAAAAAGCTGACTAAAGACAGCGTGGTTGATAACATTAGGGAGTTGTAAAAACAAGGTAATACAAATTAAACTATAATAAAACACAAAAAGGAGAACCAAACCATGAATATCATCGAATGTAAAAACCTCACAAAAGAATATCTCAGCGGAGAAAATGTTGTCAAGGCAGTTGATGACATCTCAATCGGATTCAAACAAGGTGAATTCTGTGCAATCACAGGACCGAGCGGCTCAGGAAAATCAACACTTTTGCACGTTCTCAGTTCACTTGAAAATCCAACATCGGGCAATGTAATTTACAATGAAGAGGATTTGTTTAAATATAACGACAATCAGCTTTCAATTCTTCGCCGCAGACGTTTCGGCTTTGTTTTCCAGGCATATAACCTCGTTCAGGAACTGACAGGATATGAAAATATTCTTCTTCCGATTATGCTTGACGGCAGAAAGCCTGATGATAAATATATTGAAAAAATCATTTCAATTCTTGGAATCGGCGACAGATTGGAGCATCTTCCGTCTGCACTTTCGGGCGGTCAGCAGCAAAGAATTGCAATCGCTCGTGCACTTGCCAACAAACCGTCAATACTTTTCGCCGATGAGCCGACAGGTAACCTTGACGGTAAGAGCGGAAGAGAAGTACTTTCACTGCTGAAACTTGTGAGCAAGGAATTCGGAATCACTCTCATTCTTGTTACGCATGACTTGCATGTTGCAGAACAGGCAGACAGAATCCTCACCATTGAGGACGGCAAAATCGTTATGGACACCAAGCCTAACACAGAGGAAGATGAAGAATAAGATAATCCCCCTAAAATGAAAGGTATGTGTCAACATGAAAAAGAAAAAGAAACTTACCGTCAGTAAGCTTGCTTTCGGTAATATAAAGATGCATAAGCGGCAGTATACATTGCTGATTATCAGCATAATTCTTGCAATGATTTTCTCCACGGGCACTGTGTTTTTCGTGTCATGCATGAGGACATCACGAGAGCAGCTTCAATATGAATCCTACGGCGAACAGACAGACGTCATGATATCACCCGAAGATTTCGACTTTGAATCGGGAGTTAAAAAAGGCTATATCGACGCTATGCCGGGTTACATGAACATTATTTCGTTTGCCTATTCAAAAGAGAAAGGCGAAAGCAGAGGTTTTGCTGTTTGCAGCATGGATGAAACGGCAAAACAGCTTTATCACGTAATCGTAACAGAAGGCAGATATCCCGAAAAAGCAGGCGAAATTGCAATTGAGGCAAGGGCGCTTGCAAGGCTTGGAACGAAAACCGAACTCGGCGAAAAAATCACGCTTCAGGCTAAGCCTGCAAACGGCGAAAGGTTCATGAATGAGTCAACCGAAAAAACATATACACTCGTTGGTATTCTTCAAGATAAAAAGGGTCAAATGGGCTACTCCTATGAGGATGGAGATTACATGGAGATCAATCCATGTGCCGTTGTCAGCGGTGAGGAAAAGGTTGAACTCGGCGGAAAGAACATGGTGCTTGCCTTTTACAAGCTGAGCGACTTTAAAGCAAGAGAAATACTTTACGGTAAGCGCTTGGATGTTTTATATACCGATCAGGAAAAGCCTGATTATGATATGACAATCTGGAACAAAATCGTTCAATATAAGGCAAGAAATGAGTATTATCAAGAAACATTTGAAGGCACTGCGGTAAATTCTCAGGTCAGTGTGGCAACAGCGTTGGTTATTGTTCTGGCTGTAACCTCATGTATCGGAATTGTCAATGCGTTCAGCACTAACCTCAACGAACGAAAAAAGCAAATCGGCTTGCTGCGTGCCGTTGGAACAACAAAGCGGCAGATTATCAACATTTTCGGCAGAGAAGCATTTGTGCTTTGTTTGATATGCACTCCGATAAGTATTTTGGTGTCGTATCTCGGTGTTTGGATTTATGCACATCTGATGGGCGATAGATTTATCTTTGCACCGAACGTTAAGATTTTGTTCATCGGTGCGGTTATCGGTATCATCTGCGTTATGCTGGCGGCGCTGATTCCGCTCATTCACATCACAAAAATTTCCCCCATGCAGGCAATCAGAAACACTGAACTTGCAAGAAAAATGAGAAAAAATCACGTTCGCTCTCAAAAGCAGTTTAACCCGTCATGGCTGCTTGCAAAAAGAAGCCTCAGCTTTTCAAAGGCTCGTCAAATCGGCACGTGTATCTTCCTTGTTATCACAATTGTGATTTCGGGCTTAAGCATGTCGATTTTTCTTGGTAATGATTACTTGGAAATTTACAAACATGATTACATTGTTTCAAACCCTTATGATGGGATAGAGTTTGTTAATTACGCAGATAATGAGTCGCCGTTCACTGAAAGCCTGAGGCAAGAGATTTTGTCAATTCCTTATGTTGCTTCTGCTGAGCTTGAAGGAAGAAATATTAACGTGAACATGCTTGTTGAAGGTGATTATCCGCTTTATTTAAAAATGGATACATATGATTATCGGACTATATTCGATAATCCATACCATGTTGAAGAAAATGATCAGAATAACGCTGATGTAATTTTCAGTAACGAATATACCGAAGAATATCTCAAACTGAAAAAGAAAGCCGGATACACTCAGGATATATATAACCGTCAGCTTTGTTCATATTCTGAAAGCGAACTGGAAAAGCTGAATGAAAAGGTTACAGACGGAAAAATCAACATTGACAAAATAAACAGCGGTGAAGAAATAATCGTTGATGCCCCCGAAGAAATTGGTTTCTATGCTCGCTTTAATAAAGACAACTACTTGTATACATACAGCACATGGAACATGGATAAAGGCAGTGATGATTACAAGCGAAACAGAACCAGATATAACCAAATTATTGCAACGGCAAAAAGTCCGTTCAATGCAGGCGACACAATAACTCTCAGCGTTCTTGTTGAACAAAACGGCAAACTCACCAGAACCGACAAGCAAGTAAAAATCGGCGCAGTGATTTCGAGCGGAGCACACGAAACGTATTTTATTACGTCTGCAAGAGGAATTGAAAAATTCCCTTATCAGGGAAACTATGAGAGCATTACAGCTGACCTTTCACAGGAATGTACATTTGAAATTGATGATTCGGTTCAATCTTCGCTTGAATCAATCATTGACCTCAATGAATATACTTTACATTCTAAATTTGAAAGTGAATGGCTCTCGGACAGCATAACTTTGAGCAATGCGATTGAGTTTATTTCAATCATTGCGCTACTTATATGCATTAGCATTGGGCTTGTGAACAACGGAATTTCGGCGCAGGTGCATGAGAGCAAAAAGAAAATCGGCACACTGAGAGCCGTCGGCGCATCGCTTAAGGATTTGACAAGGTCGTTCACCATGCAGGTTATGACAACGCTCGGAATCAGCACGGCGATAGGATTTGTAATATACATTGCAGTTTTCCTGTTCTTGAAATACCTGACGCTTGAAACTCCTGTGTTTACGCCGTTACCGATTATCGTTTGTTTGCTGATTTACACAGTGACATTCATCAATCTTCGTTACAACATAAAAAAGATGATGAAGTTCAGCATTGTTGAAAACATCAGAGAATTGTAACTAAAACATTTAATTCACTTGAAAGGAATAATATGCGGGTACATGCTCAAAAAAATGGAACACTGTACCCGCATCATAAGAGAAAATGAAAAAGTTAATTGCATTTTTAATGTGTTTCATGCTTTGCTCATGTTTTGCGGTGTCTGCCTTTGCCGAAGATGCAGAAAGTAAAATTGAAGAAGAACCAAAGCAGGAAACAGCGGTTGAAACCACGCAGGATATGTCAAGTCCGAGGGTCATGGTAATCGGCTATGAACTTGACAAAGAAAGTCTTACACCCGAAGAAACCGCAAAGCTGAAAATCACCTTCAAAAATTTCAGCAGCACAAAGGCAATCAAAAACATCAAGCTGACCCTTGATGATCCCAGCGGAGAAATCCGTGTCAACGGAATGGCATCATGTTATGTTCCCGTTGTTTATGCAGGCAGTACATACACATGGACGCTTGAAATTATTGCAGCAAAAACTGCAAATGTAGGATTGCACGATCTGCAATTTTCGGCAGAGTATGAGGACGTGAATTTTTCAGCTTATTCGGCAACTGACACAATCAGAATCAATGTTAAGCAGACCATGGGGCTGACTTATGACGGAATCATGTTGCCGAGTGTTTGTGTTCAGGGCGAAACCGTAACAATCACATCAAACTTCATGAACAGCGGCAAAAGCCTTGTGAGAAATCTCACAATCACCTGCGATATCAAAGGTCTTGAGAGCGGCGGAAGCACCTTTGTGGGCGAAGTCCCTGTTGGTGAAAGCACTTCTGCCGGAACGAACCTCAGAACATCGTCGGAAATGACAGGCGCAATTGATGGCACAGTAACGATCACATATGAAAATGAACTTGGCGAAAAGTTTAAGGAAACAGTTAATGTTTCAAGCGTTATAAAAGAAAAATCAGAAGTCACAACCGTTAGTGATGAAGATGAGGAAGAGTCTGCAAAAAAAGGCAGTGTCAAATGGATTTTCCTTGCTCTCGGAGCAGTTATAGGCGGAGGACTCGGTTACGGTATACCGACCGCAATCAGAAACAAAAAGCAACGTGACGAGGACGAAAAAAGGCTGTGATTATCGCATTTACAACAATGTTGCTCCATCTTATTACGCTTTGTTACTTAATTTCCAAAGATATGTAATGATAATTCAAAAAAGTCGGAACACATCATAAAAATAATAAACACCGCCTCTCGTCCAAAGTTGCGGTGTTTATTGATAACATTTCAACTTAGGGGAAAGTCGTCTAGTGACGATACCCTCTTGTATTTATAGGATATATCACATATCGGCATTTTGTCAAGCAAGATGCTGATTTTTTATTCATCAAACTTTCTGCAAACAAAATCTGCACCGATGCTTTCGGCAATTTTTCTTGCCTGTTCCGTCTTTTCACTGCCAATCACATCAACAACCGACATTCTGACATTTGCTCCTGCTTTAACGCAATCGGCTGTGAATTTAAGCATTGCATCAAATGCTTTTCCGGGATAGATATTTCGTGTAATTTTGTCATATTCATCAGAAGTCGGAGCATTGAGGGAAACCGAAACACTGTCAAAAACGTTGCAAATTTCAGCCGCCGTTGACCTGCCGTTAATCAAGTCGGAAAGTCCGTTTGTGTTAAGACGAAGTTTCAGTTTCGGATACAGCTTTTTAATATATTTTGCCGCAAAAATAAGGTTATCAAATGCATTCGTCGGCTCACCGTAGCCGCAGAAAACCGCATGGTCTGCATTTGAAAAATCATATTCATCAATAGCTTTTTTTATGTCCTCTTTTGTTGGCATTACATCATGAAAAAGTTTTTCTGCCTCGCCTATTGCATCTCGTCTGTCGCGAATGCAGAAAACACAGCGGCACGGACATTCATTTGTGATATTAAAATAGATTCCGTTTTCAAACGTGTAAATTATATCTGCCATGTTGATTACCTGCCTTTACTTAAGAAGTTTTCCGATGTTTGCTTTGTCGAGCGCAAGTCCTGCGGCAATGAAAATTGCCGCACTTCCGATTGACTGGATAATGCTTGACGGAACTGATGTCCATGCAGTTGGGAATGAATACATCAATCCTTCGGAAAGCAAATAACCGAAAATAGTGACGAATGCCGAAACGACAACCATCGGTATTGTATATTTGTTGACAATTTTCAGTTTTCCGTTTTTCTTCTTATAATAATGTGATGCAATAACAAACGGTATGCAGTTGATTGATTTGATAATGGCAGTCGGTATTGCCCAAATTGCAGCACCTGCTATTATGTCTGCAAGAGCACCGCCTATTGCCGCTGAGATTATGCCAAACGGTCCGATGATGCAGCCTGCAAGATAGATCATGGAATCACCGAAGTGAAGATAACCGTCATTGATGCCTGTTCTGATGCTCACAAATGCAGTAAACACTGCTATGATTGCCGCCATAAGACCTGTCAGGCACACTTTATAGATTTTTTTCTGATTCATGAGTTGTCACCTTCCATTCATATCTCGCCGAGAGTATATAAAAGTTTTTCAAAATGCGTTCCGTCGGCACAATTATAATTGCCGCCTGTTTCTTCAATCGTCACACTGATTGCCTTGTATATAAAATCAGCCGCTTGCTTAACTGCTGTTTTCACATTAACCCCTTTAACAAACTGGGCAGTAATGAATGACGAAAGAATATCACCCGTACCTGAAAAGCTTTCACCCGCTGAGTCGGATATGATGATATCAAAAACTCCATTTTCAAGAACAGTGTTGGCAATTTTTTTATTCGGAATATGTATACCGCTTGTAACAACAATTTTACCGTTGATGCCGCTCACCTTTTCCGACATA
The DNA here is from genome assembly GCA_023665555.1 of Ruminococcus sp. GTDB lineage: Bacteria > Bacillota > Clostridia > Oscillospirales > Acutalibacteraceae > UBA6857. Next base: position 22,506 of record JAMPDR010000024.1, on the reverse strand, counting down.
GCTTTGATTTTTTCAAAAAGCATTTCTTCTTCAAGGGCAGATATCCGCTGATAATCTTCACCGCAAAGAATGCAAAGTTCGGTAAGGTTCGGTGTTATCAAATCTGCTTTTTCGCAAAGTGCAATGATTGATTTTATGCTTTCATCATCGTAGCATTTATATATTTCGCCGTCATCAGCCATCACCGGGTCAACCGCAACAACAGTTTCGTCAGTTTTGAATGTATCAATAAGTTCTCCGATGATTTCCCCTTGCCTACTGTTTGATATAAAGCCTGTGAGTATCCCGTCAAATTTTGCATCGAGTTTTTTCCACTGCTCAATGCACGGTTTCATATCATCAGTGAAATCTTTGCAATAAAAGCTGTCATATCCCGTTTGATTTGAGAAAATCCCTGTCACAAGAGGACAGCATTGAACTCCTAACGCAGAGATAACAGGTATAGCTGCTGTGAGTGAACACTTGCCGAAACCTGATAAATCATTAACTGCCGCAATTTTTTTCATCATATCACCACCTGTCATTTTGATGAATTATATATCAACTATGTCCCTAAATAAATACACAAAAATGAGATATTTTTAATGTACAGCTGTGTTGCTTTTCACATAAATTGTTAATTTGCAGGAAATATTTTGTTGATAATATTATTGTAAAGTAAACAAAACATTATATAATTTTGAATTTCGCTTCTTTTATATTGACTTTGATTTTTAAAAATTGTAAGATATCATTGTATAAGTTTAAACATTACATAACTCTTTGATTCACGAAAGGAGATAACAAAGATGAGTAAAAGAGTAAAAAGTATTTTAGCGGCATTCTTGGTCGTGCTTATGATTGTTACTTCAGTACCATTCGGTGTTTTTGCTGAAGATGAAACAGACGTCACAACCGAATGTGCACATGAAAACAAACTACTCAGCCTTGAGGTTAAGCCTGTATGTAACGATGTAGGCTACACTGCAGGTGAATATTGCTCGGATTGCGACACGTGGGTATCGGGTCACGAGGTTATACCTATGACAGAGCATACACCCGAAATTGATGAAGCTATACCGGCCACCTGCACTTCGACAGGTTTAACAGAGGGCAGTCACTGCAAAATCTGTGGTGAAATAATTGACGCACAAGAAGTAACACCAGTGATTGACCACAATTGGAGTGACTGGACTGATGTTACAGCACCTACGTGTATTGACAAAGGTTCTAAAGAAAGAACTTGCTCATTTTGCAACGCTGTTGAAACAGGTGATATTGATCCTCTCGGCCATACACCCGAAATCGATGCAAAAGTTGAACCCAGCTGCACAAAAGCAGGCCTTACCGAAGGAAGTCACTGTGGTGTTTGCGGTGATATAATCGTTGCTCAGGAAGAAATTGCAATGCTTGAACATAACTGGAGCGATTGGACTGAAGTTACAGCACCGACATGTATTGACAAAGGTTCAGAAAAAAGAACCTGCTCATTGTGCAATGAAGTTGAAACCAGAGATATTGACGCTCTTGGCCATACACCCGAACCCGATGCAAAAGTTGAACCCAGCTGCACAAAAGCAGGACTTACCGAAGGAAGTCACTGTAGTGTTTGCGGTGATATAATCGTTGCTCAGGAAGAAATCGCTAAACTCGATCATGTATTCACAAAATATGAATCAAATAATGATGCAACATGCACTAAAAATGGAACAGAAACGGCAATCTGTGAACTTTGTGGTGAGGAGAAAGATACACGCGAAGTTGAAAACACCGCAAAAGGACATGTTCTTCCGGAAGAGTGGACCACCACTAAAGATGCAACATGTACAGAAGAAGGTTCAGCTGAAAGAAAATGTTTGAATTGCGATTATTTTGAAACAAAGTCAATTGACATGATTCCTCACACCGAAAGCAAATGGATAATCGACAAAGATTCAACCTGCGCAAGTGATGGCGAAGGCAAAAAGCATATAGAATGTACTGTATGTAAAGCAGTACTCCAAACTGATACCATTGCAAGAAAGGAACATGTATTTGTTTATGAAACAATTGAGCCTACCTGCACTGAGGACGGATACACATTGGTAACTTGCGAGAACTGCAATAGCCGTGCAGAAATCAACAAAGTGGAAAAACTTAATCATGTATGGAGCGGCTGGACTGAAACTACTGCACCGACATGTGTTAACAAAGGCTCAGAAGAAAGAACTTGCTCGCGCTGCAATGAAGTTGAAACCAGAGCAATTGCACCGCTCGGCCATACCCCTGTAACCGATGCAAGGGTTGAACCTAACTGTACTGAAACTGGTCTTGAAGAAGGCTCACACTGCTCAGTATGCGATGCTGTTATCGTAGAGCAGAAAATCATCCCGGCAGAAGGACATACATCATCCGAATTATATATCGACGAAGCTACCTGCACAAAGATGGGTGCTGAATATACATTATGCACCAAATGCAATGTTATGCTAGACCTCATCAACACGCCGATGAAAGAGCACACAAAGTCAGATTGGATTTACGAAGATAATTTCGATTGTGAAACCGGCGGAGAAAAGCATATCATATGCACTGAATGCGGAAAAGTTTTTGAAACCCAGAAAATCGAAGCCGGAGCACATGAATATACAGTAACAAGTATTACGGAACCCACCTGTGTAGCCGACGGATACACAACCCACACATGCTCACTTTGCGGCACTGCATATAATGATGATATTAAGCGTGCTGCAGGTCACACAGCGGTTATTGATAACGCAGTAGCTGCAACATGCACCAAAACAGGTTTAACAGAAGGTAAACACTGTTCCGTATGTAATGAAGTACTTATCGCACAGGAAGTTATTGAAGCAACAGGACATGAACTTGAAGTTACCGAGTCAGGTGAAACAGCATGGAAACTTGAAAAGGCTTCAACCTGTGTTACAGACGGCAGTAAATATAGCGTATGCACCAAATGCGGAGAAAAAGTATATGAAACTATACCCGCAATCGGCTTCCACTCTTTCGGCGAATGGGTAACTATTATTCCTCAAAGCTGTGCAATGGAGGGCGAAAAATCAAGAATTTGCGCAATTTGCGGTGCAATCGAAACTGAAAAATTAGAGCAGCTCCCCCACCTTGAATTTGCTGACGAAGCAGTTGAAGCGACATGCGACAAAGCAGGACACACAGCAGGATCGCACTGCGAAAAATGCGGACAGATAATTATCACACCTAAGGTTATTCCTGCAAAAGGTCATGATTATTCAAATGTCGTAACTGTCCCCGCAACATGCAAATCCGAGGGTTCGAAAATATCAACATGTAAAAATTGTACAAGCATCAAAAAAGAGAAAATTGCCAAACTCAAAACACACGGCCCGACAACTAATAAAGTCACAAAAGCTACAATGAGCAAGGCAGGCAAAATTGATACTGTTTGTTCAATTTGTAAAGCAGTAACCAAGACAACTGCAATTGCAAAAGTTTCAACTGTTAAGATTACAACATCACAAGTTTACACCGGAAAAGAAATAAAGCCGACTGTTACCGTTAAAGACAGCAAAGGTAAGGCTCTCAAGCTGAACACAGACTACTCTGTTTCCTACAAAAACAACAAGGCAATAGGTACTTCGGCAACAGTTACTGTTACCTTTAAAGGTAATTACAGCGGCTCAAAGAAACTCACATTTAAGATTCTTCCGGGCAAACCGAGTGCAATCACTGCAACCCAGACAGATACCAGCGTAAAACTGACATGGGGCAAAGTAACAGGCGCAACCGGATACCGCGTTTACAGATATGATTCAAAACAAAAGAAAAACGTCAAGGTTGCCGATGTAACAAAAACAAACTACACTATCAGCAAACTGAAATCCGGAACAGGCTACAAATTCACTGTGAAGGCTTATAAAAAGTCAGGCGATAAATACACATGGAGTGCCAACAGCGTATCAATTTCAACTGCAACAAAGCCGGCAAAAACAACGCTTACAGTGACCGCCGGCAGTAAGCAAGCGAAACTCTCATGGAAAAAAGTCACAGGTTCAGGCTATGTTATTTATATGGCGACAAGCAAGAACGGCTCATATAAGAACATTGCAACTTTTATAAGTTCTGAGAATCAGACTTATACCCATAAGAAACTGACATCAGGTAAAACATATTACTTCAAAATCAGAGCCTATAAGACTGTCGGCAAAACAAGGGTCTACGGCGCATATTCAGAGCCAAAAGCAGTTAAAGTAAAGTAAATAGCATCATAGCAAAGGCAGGGTTTCAGTTCCCTGCCTTTTTCATTTCTCAAGCAGTTGACAATAGTACGAATTCATACTATAATACATACAAAATATCGGAGGTATATCTATGGCTTATCTTTCAGATGACATGAAGCGTTTCAATTTTTTAACAGCTGAAATTAATGAAGCATATCATGATGCGGCAGTTAAACTCGGACTTTCCGACAGTGCAATGCTGATTCTTTATACCGTTTGCAGTAATGGTGAAAATACGCCCATAAGTGATATAATTCATTTATGCGGCATCAGTAAACAAACCGTTAATTCAGCGCTACGCAAGTTGGAAACTGAATCAATTATTTATCTTGAAACTATTGACGGCAAAAAGAAAAAAGTATGCCTAACGGAAAAAGGCAAGGCACTTGTGGAGCAAACTGTTTTAAAATTAATATACATTGAAAACGAAATTTTCGATTCATGGACTTATGATGATCGAAAAAAATATGTCGAACTTACACAAAAATATCTTGCACAGTTCAAAGAAAAAACAAAGAACCTGCTGTGATATTATTTTTTTGGAGAATACAATGAATATTCAATTATCAGAACATTTTACATTTAAAAAGCTTTTAAAATTCACTTTACCGTCTATTATCATGTTGATATTCACATCGGTTTACGGTGTTGTTGATGGCTTTTTTGTTTCAAATTATGTTGGCAAATCACCTTTTGTTGCGGTTAATTTTATAATGCCGTTTCTAATGATTCTCGGAGCCATCGGATTTATGTTCGGAACAGGCGGAAGTGCATTGATCGGCAAAACAATGGGCGAAGGTGACAGTGAAAAAGCAAAACGACTGTTTTCTCTGTTCGTATATGTATCTGCGGCCTGCGGCGTTGTGATTGCATCACTCGGAATCGTTTTCATCAGACCAATCGCATCATTCCTCGGTGCAAATGGTGAGTTACTAAACAACTGCGTTCTATATGGCAGAATCATTTTGCTTGCGTTACCGGCATATATACTTCAATTTGAATTTCAAAGTTTTTTTGCTACTGCGGAAAAGCCACAGCTTGGACTTGCCGTTACAGTCGCATCAGGTCTTAGCAACATTGTGCTTGATGCCCTGCTTATTGCAGTTTTGCACCGCGGCCTTGTCGGTGCAGCTGCCGCAACTGCTGTCAGCCAGTGTGTAGGAGGTATTGTTCCTCTGATTTATTTTGGCAGACCAAATCAAAGCCTGCTTAGACTCACTAAAACAAAATACGACAACAAGGCTCTCATTAAAGCGTGCACAAACGGCTCTTCTGAACTCATGTCAAACATATCAATGTCTATCGTCAGCATGCTATATAATGTACAGCTTATGAAATATGCAGGTGAAGACGGTGTTTCGGCATACGGAGTTTTGATGTATGTAAATTTAATTTTCCTTGCCGTATTCATCGGATATTCTGTAGGAACTGCGCCAATTATAAGTTATCATTACGGTGCAGGCAATCATGGCGAACTTAAAAGCCTTCTGAAAAAGAGTATAACAATTATAAGTATATCATCAGTCCTAATGCTGCTGGCAGGTGAACTGCTTGCAAAACCACTGTCCCTTATCTTCGTCGGTTACGATGAGCAACTGCTGAAACTGACACTTCACGGCTTTGTAATATTCTCTTTCTCATTCCTTTTTGCAGGCTTTGCGATTTACGGTTCATCGTTCTTCACTGCACTCAATGACGGCTTAACATCGGCTTTGATATCATTTTTAAGAACACTTGTGATTCAGATTGCAGCCGTATTATTGTTTCCCATCATCTGGGGAATCAACGGAATATGGTTCTCACTTGTTGCAGCTGAACTCATGGCGACAGTGATAACAGTACTGTTCATCATTGGCAAAAGGAAGAAATATGGGTATTGTTGATGATAAATACTCACATATAAAAAGCAAACATTTAATGATGAAAATGACAATAAGCATAATATACAAAACCTCTCCGCGGATGCATAAGCGCAGAGAGGTTTTATATCCCCCTATTTTCAATTAGATTTCTTTAGCAATATAATTGTCCTTGTCAAATAAATCACTTGTACCTTGACAATTTAATATTTAAAGCATTAATCCAAAAGTAGATGTTACTTTTTGTTAAAAGGTAACATGAAACAGGAAGGAGGAAAATCTGCTAATGCTTTAAAGTTCATTTGTCAGAAGTACATTTATTGAAAATCTTTGTTTTAAGGAGAATTGCATAATGAAATATAAAAGATGTAGAAGAACCGAACCGCCAGCAATTGATGATATCTATGTAAATTACGGACTTACCGGCAAAACCATAAAGGTCTTACATATAAATGGTGAAACAAACTATATATTTTGGGGCAGCGATATTCGTGAAATGAAGGTTGAAGCAGAAACGGATCGTTTTTTTGTATTAACAGTACTCCCCTACAGAAAGAGCCAAAACGGAGCTATGTCAAAGCCATACAGAGAAACAATAGATAAAATGAAAGTTGTATTTCAAAAAGACAACAATTGTATAAATATAGGTGCACTCAATCCGATTGAAGTATTTATCATAAGTACGGACGAAGCTTTACCCATAAAGACATGCAATATAAGAGTTATGGTTCTCGAAGATGAGTTCAAAAACAAAGTTGAATTCGAAAAACTCAATACACTCACCGTTTCCGATGAGAAATATTATATAGTTCGCCCCTTGAATGCAGAATCTGAACCCACTCTTATTTTAAAAGAAACCTCTTCGAATTGCTATGAAAGCATAGAACAGAGCGAAGAAACAGAAATTCTTAATATAATCGCCGATAACAACGTTGCGTAATGCAACTTGAAAAGAGGCGGTTGCATTTTCTTCAGGTTAGTAAAGATAAAAACCGCCGATACAATCGGCGGTTTAACATTCCCGAAATGACAATATCGCAAACTTGATACAAAAAACGTAAGTCGATAACATGATTACCACGTATAGTGCGGTCAAGGCAACTCCACGCTATCATGTATATCCATTAATATACACGTTACATCTAATAAATTCAGCTTGTGCGAATAATTATATTTCACAGACTGTCTATAATCGTTCTTTAGTACTTATTACTATTCTAAATATGCACTTGGATTGACTAATTCAGCAGAAAACGAGATTAGTTATTTTCACATTCAAAGACAACAATAAGAAATCTGACCATAGCACCAATCTCTGACAAAATTTTATTTTTTAATCGTACTAACTTTTATTACATATATTTTTATATATAGAATAATGTTCGTTTTATATGAATTTAATATTTTACTATACAAATTATACAAATTACCAATAGTTTTTTTGACATAATTTACATTTTGAATTTTATCGTAATAATTCGTTGACGCAAATATCCAAATTATGATATAATTCAACAAATTGATTATTTGAAATCGTTTGCGCTAAATTTGAATATATAGCTTTCAATTAATAATCAACTTATACAACATATTTCACAAAGACTACACGAATCTGGTCAAGTAATATATGGCTTTTTACTTAATACAAAACTGATGATTTTTCTTGTTAGTTTTACCAAAGCATGATAAGAAGATGTCAATATGTCCATATAATTAAAGAAGGTGAAAAAACAACTAACAATCGTGATGTTTTAATAGAAAATATGACAGATAACCTTCCTGTATGAAGGAAAAAGTTGAATTTAACTCAGAAAAAATTAGTAAAAATTATAGGTGTCAGCAGATATATAATTATGTTAATTGAAACAAAGAAACGAAAAATAACATAGAATGCATTCCGTTTTCATTAAAAACATTAAATATCTATACACCGGAGTTAGACTCATACTTCAAATAACAAAATGAATTAAATAATGTTAATGTAGCGGGGGATCAATATGTTCAAAAAAATATCAACAATTTTTATATGTATTTTAGTTATAGTAATGTCAATAGTTCATGTTAATGCGGCAGATATGGAAATATCAAAAGAGTATAAATCATTTGATATTGTTGTAGTTCTCGACTCCAGTTTATCAATGGGAGAATCAGACAAAGACCAAATGGCTCTTGACGCAATAAAAATGCTTGTTGACATGATGCCTGCAGAAGATACGCGAGTAGGTATTATCAGTTTCAATCATCGAGCAAATGTTCTAACCAAAGACACAGATGGTTCTCCAAAGCTTATGAGCCTTGAAACATTCGCAGATACAGAGAGTATAAGAGATGTTATCAACGACATCACCTATAGCGGTGATACGGCAATAGGTACCGCCTTACACTCAGCTACTGAATTACTTGATTCAAAATCGGATAATGAACATGCAAAAGCAATTTTTCTTTTCACTGATGGTGTTGACGATATAAGAACTATAAACGGCGGTGATGCAGCAGAAGCAATCAGTGCTTCCGACGAGGTTGCAGCTGTAAAGTGGGCAAAAGAAAATGAGTGCGGAATATACTGTGTAGGCTATAATTATAAAGATGATGAAGGAAACGATTCCATGGGCAAAAATGGTGAAGGAATCGAAAAAATAAAGAACATAGCTTCCAATTCAAAAGGTAATTATAAAGCAATCACAAGTATAAAAGAAACCGAACAACTCCTTATTGATTTTTTGGCTGAAGCTTTCAATATTATATATAGACCGGTTGCCTCGATTCCGGGAGACGGTGGACGTCATGAATGTAAATTTTCCGTTGATCCCAGCGTTGTCGAGGCCAACATCAGAATTTCAGGCTGTAATAATGATTCCCTTCGCAACGGAGAAATCAGCTTGTTTGGCCCGGACGGAAAAAAAGTTGATTTAAAAAACACAGGAAATTTAAGATTTAACATCGTAGGCACAAGCGCAAGTATAAAAATCATTATGCCCAAAAGCGGTGATTGGAATCTTGTTCTAAGCGGAATAAAAGGTGATGATATCAAGATCGGCATGCTTGAGCACTATAAAATGAATCTTACAAGTGTTCTTGAATTTCCTGACGGAAATCCTGACGGTGTTGCATATGCAAACGACAAAATCGGTATCAAAACATGGCTTACATATGATGGTATGGATATAAATGAACCTTCAATCTATGAATCAGTTACATCCGCAGTGGCAACATGTGTTTCCAGAGCAAACCCTGAAGATAAAAAAATAATCAAATTATCCAAAGATGGTACATCATTCAAAGGCGAATTTATTATTGAAGAAAATTCTTACTACGACATAACTGTCCGCCTTGATTGGGATTCATTGTATCGAGAAAACACCCTCACAATTGGTTCAAGCAACAAACCGTTGTATCTTGTAAGAGATATTGAGGATGTTAAATTAAACAAGAAAAAATCAATAACAATAAATGATATTTACAGCTATGTAGCAGATGATGAAAATGACAAAATTGAAGCAAGTATTGCTTCCGTCAATCCGTCAGATGTTGCTGATGTAACAGTTCAGGGAACAGATCTCGTTATTACAGGAAAAAAATGGAGTTCAGCACTTATCAGCTTAAATTTCAACGATGAGCAAGGCAATATTGTTGAAACAACATTTATCGCAAAGGTTAACGACCCTGTTGCCATTGCAATGATAATTCTTTCAATAATATGTCTTTTGATACTTATTATTGTTCTCATTTGGTTTCTTAAAAAGGCTTCTGACAGAACTTCCGGAGAAATGAAAATCACCTTAATATCAGAAGGATATCTTGATAGTTCAGACAAATACACAAACACGAAAATCATTTATAAGAATCCGAACATCATAAAGGCTGATGAAATAGCCGTAGCCCATCATAAAGATATGCTGGGTAATGGTAAGGCTGGAGTAGGAGGTCCTGCATTTGGAAATCTACCGAACGCAGGAATACCGAACGCAGGAATAGGTTTAGCCACCCTCGGTAACGCCGCAGCTTTTGGAAATAAACCAACCACGAATATGGGCGGAGGCACTCCACCAAATACTCCACCGCAGTTTGGTGGCTTCAATGCAGGTCAGAATAATCCTGCTGAAGAAATCAGACGTAAAGAAGATGCACGAAGTGATACCTTTGATGAGGCTATTAACTTATATGGCACTCGTAACAAAAAGCTTTCATTCACTTTTGTTCTTAACAGATTTCTTGAATTCTATGAACAGCATATGAATGTTCTTTATCCTAACAGTACGAAATATCAAGAGGTTGAAAAGTTTATCACTCAAAACTTTACTACTGTTTGCAGCCGTATAACGCTTTTAGGTACTGCTGCAAATGGAAGAAACGGAATTATATTCGTTCCTTCAAAACACCTTATTCCAAACAAAATAAAGGTTCACAGCCCTACTCTTACAAAAAATAAAGCGGCAATGAATCCGTCAAAACAGATGCATACAATTTCATTGTCCATACCGTATGGTGATAAGAACAGTGATGGCAACATCCCCTGTTCTCATATAGAAATCAAATATTTTAAAAATAAATAAAATTGGGGGAAATATTAATGACTCAAAATGAAACAAAAATGACTCAAAATGAAGCAAAAAAACTACTTAAAGAATTATCGGCAAAAAAAGGCGGTAGCATTGTCGGTAAGGTAACTAAAGCCGCATTAAATCCATCTAGCCGTGTTTTGATTGTCGGACTCGGCGGCATGGGCTGTAAGACAGTTAATGCCGTTAAGGGCGTATACTTAAGAAAATTTACTCAGAGCCCTGATATAAAATTTCTTGCTGTCGATACAGCTATAGAGGATATGGGTGATCTCAGAATTGAAAATGGCGGTCATCTCACTGCCGAAGAGTGTTTTCCAATTTACGATTCTTCTGCATCTCAACTTCTTATTAAAAGACCTCCGATCGTTGAATCTTGGTTAAGTCCGGATATCCCATCAGAGATTATCGGACCGGATGGAGCAAAAAGCAGAAGAGCGATTGGTCGCGTTATGCTTTGCGGAACAAATAAATATATTGCTCTAAGAAATACAATAAGCAATATTTTGTCAACATTTACTGATGGAACAATTGAAGTTGTTGTTTGTGCAGGTATTTCCGGCGGTACAGGAAGCGGAACCTTTATTGATGTTTCATATATGTTGCGTAATCTTCTTACCAACCTAAACCAAACCTTTAAAAGAGATACCCGTTTTTATGGTGTATTTTATACACCGGATGTTCAGAAATCTATTCCTGCAATTGGCAGCAATTCATCTGTATGGGATACACTTAAGAAAAACGGATATGCTGCATTGAAAGAACTCAATTATTTTATGAATATCGGTCATCCGGGCTCTAATAGTAAAGTGTACAGTCTTTCACTCCCAAGCGGAGAGACCGTCACTTCTGATCAACCGATATTCAATAGGGCTCATGTATTTATTATTTCTCCAACTGCAAAAATGAATAAGTGCGAAGATATAATCGAAAGTACCGGTGAAAGTATAATGAACGTATTCAAAACCGGTTCAGTAGGAACAACCGATAACGGTACACCAAAATCACAATCAATGATTAGTACGCTGTGCAATTTCACTGCGAATATCGGCACATGGGAAAACAATCACGTTGGTCATCCTGCAAACAATCTTCAAGAAGATAAATCAGGAATAAAAAATACTTCTTTCCCGGCATTTATGAACAATCATTTTTCATCCATTGGATTCAGGTCAATATATTTTCCAAGGAATGAAATGGTTGCATATTGCGCAAACACCGCGTTTAAAGCAATAATCGATGAATATGAAAAAGCATTTGAACTTACTCAGGGTGATATTAATTACCTTGCAGATTGTTGCCAAATAGGCTCGATTGATCAAATCTTTAATAATGTAAAGAGTCAGTTAGGCATTGATGAAAGAAAGTTCAGAATCGTAAAAGGCGAACAATATTATCCGATATTAAAAGGGTTCGAAACATTGGGACATGTTATTGGTCTTGATGATACTGTTACGGAAGCAAAAAACAAAGTTGATAGATATATAAACTCACTTACCGGATTGGATGTCTGCATAAGAAGTATTGTAAACAATATAAAAGGGCTTGTTGAAGGAAAAATTCCATTCAACTCTAACGGAACCCCACTGAATTTCTGGAATATGTTTGGACCGTATGGCGGAATCGTACTTTTGAGAGGAAACTCCGGAAAATTCAATGGCTTTATTCAGATGTTAACAGATATGGCGGATAATATTGCAACTGTTTATACCACTAAACAGACAGAACTTAACAAAGCAATTGCCACTTTGGAGACAGCAAAAGAAACAATTGCCAGAGACAGAAATCCACATTGGGATGAGATTGAAGTGTTCATTGATGCATGTCAGAACTACTCGAATGCTTATTTTGAGTGTTCATTCATATCACAATATATGTCTCAGTTCCTTATTTACACGGCAAAAGAATTGAATGATTATAACAATCAAACATTTGATATTTATGTTCCGATTATCAAAGAACTGGCAGAAATTCTCAATGAAGACTCGGAAGCCTTCGCAAACACATGTCTCCAAAGCAATGGAAACAGCAGTACTTTCAGTCTTAACGCGTTTAATATCTCAAATGCTTTACAAAGAAATGATTTGTTCAAAAAGATGTTTGATAATTATATTGCTGATCAAGCTATGATTGACGGTATCAAAAACAACCTTGCCTCTCTTCTTTTCGATGCAGATCAAAGAGAAAATTGGACGAACTATATTAAACAGCCGGATTTGCTTAGTGATGAGTTAAGAAAAATATTTAAGAGTGTTACTGCTCCTCTTATTTCAAGCATGCTTGAGAAATTCATTGTTCTGGTTTATGCCAATAAAGCAACCTTGGTTGGTTTGAACAATGGTAGTGATATTTTTGATGCCAATTCAATTGAATCAATATGGAATAACGATGACCTTCGCAACTCAGCTTTGAGAACAGCTGCGCAGAATATAGTCGATGAAATTAAAGACAGTGTTTCAATTTCATTTGATATTCCGGATACCGAGGTTAACAAATTTTCAAATGCTGTTAATATTATTCTTCTTAATGAAACTCCGAATTTGAATAGTCATATTATAGCGGTTCTTAATGCTGACCCTAAACTTTCAACTGCGTATGAGATACAATATATCGGAAATGCTAATACATGTGAGTATGTGACTGAGATTACTATGTTTGAAAGCCTATATCCATTCGCTTTAGACATGGTCAAAAACATGCATGATTATGCAGAATCATACTTCTTCTCAGAAACCGGTGTATCTACCGCCGCCGGAAGACATCTTGATGAAATCACAGAACAGTGGCAGAAATACTTACCTGAAATTTACGGTGTTGATACTGAAAAGTATTTTGTTTCATTCTGGAATAATCCTACCATGGCAATCGACGATTCAAAACGTGCATTTTTTAACGGAGCTATAAAAAATAACGATAAAACGCTCTATGAAGAAATACGTGCAGCTGTGGAGTACGGCATTGATAACGGTTATATAGAGAAAACCGCCGTTAATAACGGAACAACCACAGTATCACATTACAGAATGTTAATACTCAAAGACAAATCACCGGAATTTGTCGCCAGACTTACCGATACCATGCACAGAAACAAGTCAATAGGTAAAGATTCCTCATGGAAAACTGCACTTGCCACCATAAAAGCTGAAGATAATTATCCATATTTTGATTATATTAATCTTGACAGAGCAATTAATAACAATCCCCTTATTTCAAGACAAACGGTAGAGCCGGATAATAAATTTGACTTAAAGAATGTTTACAGAGTGGTTCGTGCTGATATGGAGATGATCAAGTTAGTTCTGAAAACTAAGGAGGAGTTTGAAGAAATCAATTTCTTCCATAACATCAATAATGCTTCTGAGTTCGACACTCAGGTAAAGTACTTTATTCTTGCCAAAAAGTGCGGCATGATTTCATATGATCCATCAAAAGGCTGGATTTTGACATACAGTTCTAATCCGCATGATAAACCTATTATCTTCTTCGATGATTACAGGAAAAAATTAGAGAAATTGGATATGCCTTTGATGGACTATTTGGTATTTTCAGCTTTTGTCAAGAATGGTCTTAACGATACCGTTAAGCAGTGCATTGATGATACGTACGACGAACTCGAACATCTTGCCGCAAAAGCTGTAGACGGAGCTAAGGTTGTAATCCCCTCGTGCAGAGATATCTTTGATAATATGAACAAAGCACTTGAAACCGAAATTTTTGCTATCAGAGACGAAAATGTTAAGTTTGCAAAAATCGAACTTCAGTATAATGCTTCAAAGTATAAGGATTATTACGGTTTCCCAAAGAAGTATGAGGGTGCTGCCACAATTATTGACAATATCAAGAGCTTTATTGATTCGCTTGAAGCACTTGACGAAACAGGCGATTTATAATACAGCGTAATAAATTAACGGGAACCTCCTTTTTGAGGTAGGTTCCCGAATTTTGAAGGTGAAGTGAAGATATGAAAAAAAACGGAAAACTATTATATTTAGTAATTACTGCTGCTATAGGAGCATTTTTTTGGATATTAGGCGAATTGCTTTTTAATTTATTCACCGAAAAACTATTCACTCCGCTCGGAATTGCACTATATTTCCTATTATTTGGTGTAATTATTACAATTGCATTATTTATTATAAGTGCATCACAAAATGATCTAAGCGACAAGAACACATTAAGAAATATTAAGGATTCATATCGCATTGTTGCAATTTGTCTTGTTGTGCTTTTCGGTGTAACAATGCTTTTTGAATTTCTATATGAATTAGGTAGCAGTACTGCACCTAATCCAACATCGTACATATTCCTTATTGACGATTCAGGCTCTATGCAGGATAACGATCCGGAAAACCTTAGAGCAAACGCAATAAAAGATATAATGTCTGATGACAAAAGCATGCCCTATTCTGTTTACAAGTTCACAGACACTGCTTCACTTTTGAAAAAAACATCAAAATACTCCCCTGATGATATAAACAATCTTAAATTTGATTCATATGGCGGCACATCGATTCTCAATTCAATTAAACAAGTTTTGGAAGATATAAAGAACAATAATTATTCGGAAGTTGGAAAATACCCAAGAATTGTTCTTTTGAGCGACGGTGCAAGCCGATCATTTGGAATGCGTTTAGTCACAAAAAATTGTTTAAAATCAGGCATCACAATTTGCAGTGTAGGCTTCGGCAATTGTGATGAAGAATTTTTACAGAAAATAGCTAATCAGACCGGTGGAGCGTATGTTTATTGTAATCAGGCAAATCAGCTTGCACAAAGTATGAAGCAAGCGATTAGCAAGGATTTGGATAGAAATCTGTTATCATCTAGATTTGTTTATAAAAACAATAGCTTATATGCGTTTTTGAGGATTCTTTTCTTAACAATAATGAGCATAATCTGGTGTTCTATTAAGATGTTGGCATCATATGATGAAACAAGCAAAGGAAGCAGCAAATTTTTGTTGTCATTTGTTTGTTGCTTTGTCGGAACTGTTATTATTGAATTTTTGTCATCGACAATAATCTCTATAAGACTAATAAGACTTCTTTTCTGTCTACTTTGGAGTGTTTACTTTGGAAATTTAAAAATTGATAAGCCAAATTCCAAAACCAATCCGACTGATCTTGGTTACGAACAACCTGTCGATCCTGTAACTAATCCATTTGGTCCAAAAAGTAATTTGAAATCATCTGACAAATCAAATAATACTTTCTCTAATATATCCAATGAATCAACTTCAAAAAGTCAATTTGATAACAATACATTCGTAGTAAATGTAAACAGCAAAAATTCTCATTTTGGTGATTCAACAAACAACTCAGGAACAAATTCAACAGCTTTCGGTAATTTAAATAAGAAATAATCAACCAGTCATTGCGACTTAACTGTCGCAATGACTGTATAAATTCCAAAAAAGCAGTTACTCAACTAAATTTGATAACTGTATTTGATCAATATAAATAATAAACGAAAGGAAATGAGACACAGTAAGTGGGTCATTCGGGAATTGATTATGATAGTAAAATATTGCCCTAATTGCATCGGAAAACCGTATACAGCAGATTTGAATAAAACTGTATGTCCTACATGCAACTCGACTTTATCAAATGAGTTTGTCGATGATACATCATTAAGCGGCAGATTAAAATTACCATATAGTTCAAATTTCTCCGCAGAAGAAACAAACGCTCATAATCAAACTTTTAATCAAAGTGCTTTCAGTGGAACACCCGAATTTTTTACTAATAATTTTCAAGGTAATAATTCAACAACATTAGATATCGCTCCTAAATGCAACCCGATAGTTAATGTTTCTGAGCCAATTTCTGTTGAAGAGTTTTCTAACAATGAACAGGCAACTTTAGTCCCAGATAAAATTATACGAGGAAAAGTTTTTCAATATAGTAGCACAGGCAAAGAAGACGGTGGCTACCGACGTTTGATTATTACAAAATTAATTGATGCCATAGTTTATCATCAAAGATTTGAAGATGTTTTACACAGATTTACAGTCAGAGTTAATAATGGATCAAATAATTTGGGATTTGGCAATTATATTGATATACCTGTAAATGTTCATGGAACTATTGCAAGCGGTATGCAAATTACTGACAATTGTGAAGTTGAAGTAACTGGTAAATATAAAAACGGTGTGCTTATGGCACAGAATATCAACATAGTCAATAACGGAAGAAAAAGTAACGTAAAATTCCAACGTTCTATTTCGTCAATTGTTTATGGTACTCTCGCTGCAATTGTTGCTGTCTTTCTGATTATTTTTTCGGTTACCTCCGATGGAAATTTTTTTCAAAATATTAAATCATTTCTTACAACATGGACTGTAGTTTTTGTGATTTTATTGTTTCTTTATTTCATATTTATCTTTTCAAGAACTGGCTTTTTCGCAAGAATGACATCAAAAAAGCGAAGGCGATTTCCATTTACGGGATTGTTGCTTGCTTCGTTGACAATAACAATGATAATCTTGAACTGTTTTGGACTAGGAGTAAATTTTTCATCTGTTTTTTCAAGTTTGCTCTCCGCCATCATGCCATCAGTCATAATAATTGGTGCAATTGTTTATTTGATTAAGATAATTATAGGCAGCAGATGAAATTAAGTTATTCTCGTAATATTTTAAATCGTTATCATATAGAGAAAATGGTGAACAAAAAATGAATCGAAACCAGATTGAGGAAAATAGTAAAGTTATTACTCTAAAATATTTTCAGCTACTTAAAGAAACTTCATTGACAGAAGAATCTAATCCGATTTATACCAATTTATCCACCAACAATATTTACTACATAAAAATCAATGAAATATCCAAAGGTTGGGTTACAGAAGAAAAAACTATTTGGGAAATCATGACTAATCTTTTTGTCGGTCTAAATGCAGTCAATATACCAGTTTCTATTGTATTTAACGGAACAGGAAGTGACGTTGGAATTTATGTGGGCTGCAGTGCTGAACATATGGATATTCTCGATGGTATGCTTAAGGGAACTTTCCCTCAAATCGAGTTTGATTCAAATAAATTGGGCAACACAAATATATTTTATTTTAGTAATATCTCTCCAAATCTTACATATGGGGGATATCTAAAAGGAAATCCAACTGGTTCAACAAATTTGAATTCAGTTTTGCAACTTGATTCTGTGATAAAAGGAATGGCAGGTAATCCGTGGAATATATCTATATTTGCGATACCAATTTCAAAAACAGAAACCGTTAAGCGACAACAGTTTTGGTTATCTGAAGCTTCCAAATGCAGTGAGCTTTCAGAGGTTTCATTCAGTGACAGCGACAATATAGAATCAGTTTCGTATAAAAAGACATACTTTCATAGTGAACAATACTGTCAAAAAGTACAATCATTTTGCAATAAACTTATTGAATGTTCAGCAACAGGAGAATGGTGTGTAACAATCAATTTTTCTGCATCAACAGTTGCACATTCACACTTACTTGGTGGATTGCTGACATCTGCTTTTTACGGCGATAATTCTGAGCCTGAGCCCGTTCACGCTGTATATCAATATAATAATTCATTTGTTACGCTTATAAACGGAATGGAACATATGCATAATTCATTCGGAGAGATTCCATATCCAAAATATGCAACATACTTAAGCAGTCGTGAACTTGCTGTATTTGCTTCTTTTCCAACTGTTGATACCAGCGGTTTTTCAGTTAAAGATTATGTCGCATTTGATGTAAACCGTGATATTGAAGGCGATTTAGCTATCGGCAAAATTCTTGAATCCGGACGCATTTCCGAAAAAAAATATTTAATTGATTCAAATGAATTCAACAGACATTGCTTGGTTATTGGTTTAACCGGCTCAGGAAAAACCAACACAGTTAAAAGCCTTATATGTGAATTAACAAAAGGCTCACAAAAACCTGTAATGATTATCGAGCCCGCAAAAAAAGAATATTGGGAACTTTATAAACTCGGATATGATAACATTCAAATTTACAGTGTCGGATCCAACGAACCATTCGCACGTACATTGTGTTTGAATCCTTTTGAAAGAACCTATTTCACAGATAAAGACGGAAACAAAAAATCAGTTCCAATACAAACGCACATTGATTTTGTCTATGCTGCATTCAAAGCGAGTTTTATTATGTACACTCCAATGCCCTATGTGCTAGAAAAATCTATATATGAAATATACGAAGATTGTGGCTGGGATATTCATAATAATACAAATAAAAACGGGGTAGAAATCTACCCAACAATAGAAGATCTTTATTTCAAAATTCCTGAAGTTGTAATAAATATGGGTTACGATCAAAAAATGCGCAATGACCTGATTGGTTCTCTTCAAGCTAGAATAAATTCAATGCGTTTAGGAACAAAGGGTGATACGCTTAATGTTGAACGTTCATTTCCACTTGATAAATTACTTCAGGGTAATGTGGTTATTGAACTTGAGGATATAGGCGATGATGACATTAAAGCTTTTATAATAAGTCTTTTACTTGTAAACTTACTTGAATACCGCAGACAACAGGACGACTGTCAGCTTGAAGTACGACATCTTATGCTTATAGAAGAAGCTCATCGATTACTGAAAAATGTACAGAGCGGCTCTGGAGAAGATGCTGATCCAAGAGGCGCAGCAGTTGAATTTTTCTGTAATCTACTTGCCGAATTAAGAAGCAAGGGACAGGGTTTTATTATTGCAGATCAAATTCCATCAAAATTAGCTCCCGATTTAATTAAGAACACGAACCTGAAAATTGTTCACAGAACTGTTGCTGAAGAGGAACGTATATTGATTGGTGGTGCAATGCACATGACCGATGAGCAAATTGACAGTCTTGCTTCACTGAAGCAAGGCGTTGCTGCTGTATATTCAGAAGGAGATAACAGACCAAAACTTGTTAAGCCGAAATATGCCGGATCTTTTATGTTGGAAAGCAGAAAAAATATGCCACGAAGTCAAGTGCTTAAATTAACAGAATCCTCTTGCATTACAATTGACGGGTGTATCGAATATACATCGCTTACAGATCGCTTAACTCTCCTTTGCCGTCTTTGTAACTCTCATTGCCCAAAAAAACATACTGACGTCCTAACCAAAATTGACGATTTAAATGAATTCTATAAAATTGCAGAATGGACCGATCCAAGTATAACTCACACATGTACTGTTAAATCTATTAATGAATATATAGAAAACTTTCTTAAAAATCATCTCCAATCCCCGATTATCAATCCACTGGACAAATTTTGCTTTTTGGGATGCCTTATAGATCAATGGAATATCGATAATAACCTAAAGAAAAAATTAATCATATCATATATCAATTGTGAAAGAGGTAAAAAAATATGAGTTATGAGGGCGATAGTGGATATGAATCATCTAATGATTCTACAGATTCATTAGATGATTATGTAGAACTTGATGCATCAAGTGAAGAACTATTTCACACCACAGAACAAACTGATGGTAAAATCAACCCAATAGAAATTAATGCTGAGACCAACAAGGAAATTATAGACAATAATGATAAAGTTTCAGCAGATTCTGTTGAAACTTCGCAGAAGATTCGCGACGAAATCAACGAAAAGAGTGAATATTCATCCGAGGTCAATGATTATATCAAATCGGTTGAAGAACTCGAAATTTATCAGAGAACCGGATTAAAGGAAGAAATCATCGACGGAAGAATTTGTCTTGTGAGGAATCATATAGATCTTGATTATATTGATGAAAACACACAATATACCAATCGTAGACTTATGGAAATGGGGCGATCTCCATATGATTCAAAAACAGGCGAAAAAATCGAACTTCATCATATCGGTCAAGATTATAATTCACCACTTGCAGAATTGACTTCTTATAGTGAGCACGGTGATGGTAATCATTCTATATTACATACGAGCGAATCAGAAAGTTGGAGAAAAGATGCCAAAATGAACCACCATTATAATGATGTCCAACGGCCAAATCATTGGAAAAGCAGAATATAATTAGGAGTGTGATAATATGTGTTTCAAAGATTATATAAAAAATATCAATGTTGATTTTTCTGCAGACAAAATCAACATCGATGATATACCTATAATCGAAATATTTATCGGACTAAAGTTCGGCGATCAACTAAAAGAATACATCTTAAATTACGGATATCTTGGTTATGAATATATTGAATTGTTCGGAATAAACAACCGATTAGGCACTCGTTCCAACATGGTAAAGCAGACCCGCTATCTACATAAATATTTTTCAGAAACCAAAAATTTGATTGCCTTAGAAGACCAGGGAGATGGCGATTATTATTTAGTTGACTCAAATGATTACGTTTTTCGCTTTTTATCATCTGGAAATGAACTAATTCCAACTAAGATGAAACTTTTTGACTATATAAAACACAGATT
This sequence comes from Ruminococcus sp., assembly GCA_023665555.1. Lineage (GTDB taxonomy): Bacteria > Bacillota > Clostridia > Oscillospirales > Acutalibacteraceae > UBA6857. The sequence continues at coordinate 1,454 of JAMPDR010000024.1, read as the reverse complement.
TAATTCTGTAACAACAGGAGGAATATAACTATGTCTGAAAGCAGTGATAGCGGAAGCAGCTCTTTTTCATCCGGATTTGATAGTGGTTCAGAGTCATCTTCAGAAAGTTTTGACGCTGCAGAGAACGCAGAAGCTGAATTATTTTCAAATGAATCCGAAGAAGAATTATATAATCCCGAATATGATTATAGTGAATATGAGACCGAATTGATGGATTTTTCATATGAAGCGCATAATCCGGATTCTTATGATTTAGAACAGACAGAACCATTAACCAATGACAAAGGAGAACCAGTTGAAGATGTACCCTTGTATAGAGATGGTGATTATCTTGATTATGAAAATCCAGACTACATCGAAAACGGCACCCACCATGCAAAATGGCCAGAAAATGATGGCTTTGAAGGCGAAGCTCAAGATGTTGAATTACCTGCAAACACAGTACTTTCTAGATACGGTTCTGAACATGGACATTATGCAACTGATAAAGGAGCCGATCCTTCAAAAATATCCACACCGTATGATACCGATACACAAGAATATCATGAATATATAGTTGCAAAACCTGTTGAATGTCGTTCCGGAAAGATTGCACCTGCTTTCGACGAAACGGGTGGAGAAACGCAATATGCGTTTTCCAAATCTTTTGCAGAAATGGTCAAAGACGGTACTTTAACCAAGGTAAAATAATGATGATTATTTGCGCAATAATCTCCGTTGCCTAAAATTCTGTTTTTAATCTGCCTTGAATCAGTTTACCGTTTGCTAAACACATAGCAAGCATGTTCTTCTTCGAACAATTCTTTTAACTCATCAACTCTCTTCTTTCTCTCACCTAACACATTGGTTACTATTTTAGGTGGATATATTTTACATACATCGGTTTTTTTTAGACTTTAGAATGAATACTGACTATTTGTGGTTATCTTTTTGTTCACCTTTATTATATATTTTTTAAATGCGAGGTTTGTTGAATTTTGTCTGAGTTGTGAATTTTTAATCAACACTTGCAAGCTACCTGTCCGTCATAGCTTGTCAGCTTATCTTTCCGGTTTATATCACTATAGGCATATCCTATGTTTACTATGACCTCTCGTTTGATTTTCGTAGTGCGGTATGTCTCAGTGCCATCGGTATTTCTGGCTGATACCCAATAAACATAATTTGTCTGTAACGGATTATTGGTCGAATATGACTGATTGTTTAAACGCCCGAGCGAATCATAAGTATATGTAACTATTCGTGCAGAAGTTGGCTTAAACGTAGTCGCTCTGCCAGCCTTATCATATTCGTTTTATTGACAGAGTCAAGTTGGCTTTCATAAATATAGTCTCTTAAAACCCAAAATCTGACAAAAAAAGATGTATGAAATTTCAGCAAATTCTTTGTGCATAATACCAATCATAACCACCCGTCAAACGGGTGGTTTGCACAAGGGCTAAAAGCCCTGTTAC
>JAMPDR010000023.1 GCA_023665555.1 Ruminococcus sp. | reverse complement strand
AAGTATACGGCAAACGAGATGGCGATACGGCAAATAACTGGTATCCGGTTGAAGAAATTGTTACACCGTATTCGTATTATCTGTATACGACATATCCGCGTGTTTTATCAACGCATATCAAAATTACAGACACAAGTCCGGTGCAGTATATTACGTCAGGCACGTTCACGTTTACTGCCGTGTGGGAAAAAACCAAAATTAATAATATCTATGCAGGCGGTATAAACGCAGAAGTATATGTCGGCGCACCCGAAGCAGAAGCAGTTTACAAAGGCTCAAGCAAAATTTACGGATAGAAAGGATAACAGATATGAGTAAAGTATCAGAATTAATTTTTCACGGAGCAAAGCACACGATATCTTCACCGTTCGGCAATCGTGCGGTGATCAAAACATCGGCAGGTAACACGTCATCATTTCACAGTGGTTGCGACTATTCCACAGGCGGCAAGAAACTGCCGCAGTATGCAATTGCTGACGGTGTTGTAATATCATGCGGTCAGGACACAGCTGAAAATAGCTATGCAAATTTCGTTTGGGTTGAATATGCACAGCTGGGCTACAAACTGATGCACTATCACCTTGACAGCATTTCAGTTAAAAAAGGTCAGAAAGTGACTGCCAACACCGAAATCGGCAAAACAGGCAAAAGCGGCAAAGCTACAGGTATTCACCTACACCTCGGTGTGAAAAAAATCGGTGGCAGCACATGGATTGACCCCGAACAGTGGAGCAAAGATGTGTTTGAGAAGTATTTGAAAGGGCAGGAAACATACACCAAAGGAAACTATCGTGTGAGCACAACCTTGCTCAGAGTTCGCTCAGGCGCAGGATTAAGCTACAGTCGCAAGGCATTCTCTCAGCTTACGGCCGATGCTAAGAAAAAGGTGCTTAAGCTGAACAATAACAAACAAGCTGATGGCTACGTTAAAGGTGTCGAGTTTACTGCTTCATCAGTCACCGTCAAAGACGGCTATCATTGGGGCAAAACTCCGAGCGGCTATGTAGCACTTGAATATTGTGTGAAAATTTGAGCAAACGAAAAGGAAGGTAAAAAGCATGAGTGAAACCGTTATTGTTGCATTAATCAGTCTGATAGGCACGCTTGCCGGCACGTTCGGCGGCATTGTAGTGTCAAATAAGCTGACAGCATACCGCATTGAGCAACTCGAAAAGAAAGTTGAGAAGCACAACAGTGTGATTGACCGTACATACAAACTCGAGGAACGCATGGAACTTCACGAGGAAAAACTCAAGGTTGTTAATCACCGCATTGATGATTTGGAACATCAGTAAAAAATGTGCATTTTTTAACAGATAAGTTCGTTTTGAACTGTCAACTATAAAAAAACAGCCATTTTTTGTAGATGTAATTTTGATAGGACTGCCCACACATAGCGGCTCATTTGCCGAAACTGTGTCCCAGTGGCAGACGTTATAACTGCCGCAGGTTTTTATATATTTTCGATAAATCGAAAAAAATAATATTAATTTGTGGCAGACGTTAATAATGCCACCGATGTTGTTGTCGGCGACGAAACAAAAAAATAGAGGAACGTCAGCAACGCTCCTCGTACAAAAACCAAAGTTTTTTATTACATTGGTATTATATACGTTTTCATAGAAAAAATCAAATATTAAAACCGAAAGGAAGATACATATCATGAAAATCAATTGGAAAGTACGCTTAAAAAATCCCGTATTTTGGCTGACAGCCATTCCGTCAATCGTTGCAGTGGTCTACACCATTCTCGGCTTGTTCGGCGTTGTACCGACAGTAACCGAAGATACCATTCTGAACGCAGTCACGGCAATCATTACGGTGCTGTCTGCTGTTGGTGTGTTGGTAGACCCGACAACAAAGGGTGTGCAGGATAGTGACAGAGCAATGACTTATGATGAACCGAGTGACGGTTCGGTTGGGTAAAAGTTAATTCAATAATTTCATAAACGGAGTGAATTTATACAATCTCATTCATTAGAATATTTATCAAGAACTCAAATTGAGTCATTAATTGATGAATGGATTTTTAACGAAAGGGATAGAAAAATATTGAAACGCAGATTACTTGACGGTATATGTTACGAACCGTTAGCAGAAGAATTTGACTTGTCTGCGCAACGTGTAAGAACAATTATATACAAAGGAAAAAGTACAATTATTAAGCATATATAAAGCAGTTTTTGAACAGTTTGCTTGCTTGTTGTGTAATTCGATTTTAGTATAATTATATTATGGTGAATGAAAATGAGTTTTATCAAATATAACGCTAATCCGATACATAAACATGTAGGCGATTGTACCGTAAGGGCAATTTCGACCGCACTTAATCAGGATTGGGAAACAACATATCTTGGAATGGTAGTCCAAGGATTCATAATGTGTGATATGCCATCTGCAAACCACGTTTGGGGCGCATATCTCAAAAGTAAAGGATTTAAAAGACATATTCTTTCAGACACATGTCCTGATTGCTATACAGTAGCGGATTTTTGCGAAGACAACCCTTACGGTACTTTTATTTTAGCTATTTCGGGCCACGTGGTTGCCGTTATAGATGGAAACTATTACGACACATGGGATAGCGGAAACGAAATACCGATTTACTTTTGGGAAAGGAAGATTAACTAACTATGGCTTTTGGATATTACGGAAATTATCAGCCACCATTTTATTCAGCTCCGATGCCTGACAATTTGGCACAACTCAGAGCAAATCAACAACCAATGCAGCAAATGCAAACAATACAACCACAACAATCACAGCCTATTCAACCTACCCTGCCGACTCCGCAAACTTCATCAAACGGCATAATTTGGGTGCAAGGTGAAGAGGGCGCAAAGGCTTATTTGGTTGCACCTAACAGCACAGTTGTTTTATGGGATAGTGAAAATCCTACGATATATCTTAAATCAGCTGACGGTTCAGGCATACCGTCAATGCGTACCCTTGATTGGGTTGAACGTAACACTATGCCTAAAGTGACTTTGCCGTCAGTGTCAGAACAAAATACGGACAAGTTTGTTACAAGAGAAGAATTTGACGCATTAAAGGCACAACTTGAAGCCATGAAAGCAAAAGAACCAACTAAGACTAAGAACGCTACAAAGGAGGATAACGCAAATGGCTAATCCTCTTTTCAATATGCTTGGCGGTAATAATCAAGGAATGAATAACAATGGATTTATGCAGATGATGCAGAGATTCAATGAGTTCAGAAACACCTTTAAAGGTGACCCAAAGCAACAGGTTCAACAACTGCTTGCAAGCGGTAAGATGAGCCAGGATCAATTAAATCAGCTTCAGAATGTGGCACAACAGTTCATGAATCTGATGCCAAAATAAGTATATAACGGTGCGCAACGATTATATAAATAAAAATTCAGAAAGGATTTTTCTAAAATGATGAACGAAATGACACCTGCTGATATTGCAGCGGTGACAGGTAACAACAGCAGAAATGATGATAATTCATGGGGCGGTAACGGCGCATGGTGGATTATTATTCTTTTCCTTTTCGTGTTCTGCGGTTGGGGCGGTAACGGTGGATTTGGAGGCTTCGGCGGCGGAAGCAACAGCGGCGGCTCAACTTCGGCAGACATTTACAGAGCCGTTGACCAGCAGACTTTGCTCAGCAAGTTAGACCAACAGACATATGGTATTTGTGATTCTACATTTACTCTCAACAACGCAATTTCAAGTGGCTTTGCAAACGCTGAACTTTCAAGATGTAATCAGCAGTCAGTACTTATGGCACAACTCGCAAGTATGTCGGCTGACGCGCAGAATTGTTGCTGTCAGACACAGCGTCTTGTTGAAAGAGGTTTTGCAGACACAAACTATAACCTTGCAACACAGTCTTGTGATACACGAAACACCATTCAGAATACCACAAGAGATATTATTGACAATCAGAACAGTAATGCTCGTGCTATTCTTGATGCACTCAATGCACAGCAGATTGCTGCAAAGGATGCTAAGATTGCAGAACAGACACAGACAATTTTCGGCCTTCAGCTTGCAGCATCACAGCAGGCTCAGAACAACTATATTGTGGGTCAGCTTAAGCAGTGTCCGATTCCTGCATATGTGGTTGCAAATCCATATGCATCAGCCAATTACTGCGGTTGTAACAGCGGTTGTGGTTGCTGAATAACAATTTAATAATTCAGCAACTTTCCGCTCGCACGGAATGTTCGGTATTTTAAACCGATAATGCATTGAAATGGGCGGGGAAATATCTCCGTCTGTTTCTTTATTATGAAAGGATTGATTTATATGGCAGAATACACCAACGCTGCACTTCAAACTGTTGCAGCAGGTCAAAATGTTCTCTTGACTGAAACACCCGTTCGTGGTTCAAACTGTGTTACTCACAGAGAGGGTTCGGGAATTGTTACACTCAGAGGAATTACAAATCAGTGCAAGGCAAGATACAAGGTTTCATTCGGAGCTAACATTGCAGTACCTACAGGTGGTACGGCCGGTGCAATTTCAATTGCGTTGGCTATCAGCGGTGAACCTCTTGCAAGCGCAACAGCAATTGTTACACCGGCAGCAGTTGATGAATTTTTCAATGTTTATTCAGCCGCTTATATCGAAGTACCTAAAGGTTGTTGTGTAAACATTGCAGTTGAAAATATCAGCACACAGGCTATTTCAGTACAGAACGCTAACTTAATTGTTGAGCGTGTAGCATAAGAAAGGAGCAATCAATATGAGCATGAAATCTATGGAAGAACTTAAAATGATGCTTTGCAATGAACTCGACACTATCGCTAAACGCGGCGGAATGAGTGTAAGCACTTTGGAAACCGTTCATAAGCTGACTGATACAATCAAAAATATCGATAAAATCATAATGCTTGAAGAAGATGGTGGATACAGTCAGAACGGTGATTGGGAGGCACGTGGTTCATATGGAAGAGAAAGCAGTTATGCTAATCGTAGAGGTACACACTATGTAAGAGGACATTATAGCCGTGATGATGGTTATGGCAATGACGGTTACTCTAACGAGGGCGGCAATTACAGCCGCAGATATAGTCGCGGAGATGCCAAAAGCAAGATGATTGAAAAACTCGAACGCATGATGAATGAAGCTGATAATATGCATGAAAGAGAAATCATTGAGCACTGCATTATGCAGCTTGAGAACGCATAACTCTACAGAAGTTGTGATTTAATTGCTTTACATTTTAGGAAGATAATGTTAAAATAATAGCGTAAAGAAAAAGACTGTTCTATTTTCATTTTCTCCTTATACTCAAAAAACTTCGCAGTGAATTTATGAGACTTTCACTGCGGAGTTTTTATATTAAAAAAGTACGACAAAAATACGACAGTTTTTTGATTATTTTTGACGCTTTTTGACGCTTCGTCTAGCTAAAGCAAACATGAATTATATGATATAAAAAAGTCCCGCAACCCCAGTAAAATAAGGGGTTGCGGGACTTTCCATGGCGGAGAGCAAGGGATTCGAACCCTCGAACCGCTTTTGACGGTTACACGATTTCCAATCGTGCTCCTTCGGCCAGCTCGGACAACTCTCCGTTTATTTCCTTAGTATTATACCTAACCGATAAGCAAAAATCAAGGTTTTATAACAAATTTATAATAATATCTGTTGTGAGATTTATCAATAACATTTGACACGACTTGCAAACTATGCTATCATTGGTAGTGTCCAAAATGCGGAGTTTAATTTGTGTTTCCCCGCCTGCGGCGGGGAAACACATGGCAAATAAAACTAATATTCAAACAATGGGGAATTAAATATGACTAAACGCAAAGCGGTTAAAATTAATAATCACATATATGCTGATTATATCGACGGAATCAGTTCTATCGACGATTTTGTTTCTTACCTTAATAATCATTATAATTCATTCGTAAAACTCAACTGCTATGTTGAAGCTGATTGTGTTGCACCGTATTTTATATCCGACGCAGTCGAAAGTCAGTATTTCAATGTCAGCATTATAAGGCAGGTTTGTGAGGATGAAATATTCATTTTGCCACGTGATGAATATGATGCTAAGCTGAAAGAGGTTGTCAAAAACAAATGTGTTCACTGCATACACTACACTGAAGTAAAAAATGAAAAGTATGATTCCCATCGCGATCAGATCTGTCTTGACGGCTCTTGCTGCGGCTTTGAGGAAAAAGCTGATTAAAGTGTTTGCATACACCTCTCCTTTGATTTGGGAGAGGCTTTTATTTTTGTCAGGCAATCAAAATGTTCGGTTTTATTCTTTCATATATCATTAATTTTAACATCCAAATTACAGCTTTTATCCCTATAAAACACATTCCTTAATTTTTCAACAAAAAATTTATTAAAAAATATTTGCATTTCGGTAAAAGTGTGCTATTATATGTGTGGTATGTCTGCACATGATTTTTACATTTCACAATATTATGTATTGTAATGTTCAGCAAAAAGATTCATGCAGATTTATACAAAAGTCAGTTCTTATATGATATGACAAATACACAGTAAAAAAATCAAGGAGGTTTTACGCACATGCAAAAGAAAATCAGCACAGTTCCCTTTAAAGGTACCGAAGAACAGGAAATAAAACTCAAAGCTGTGATCGATGCCAACAAGCATGACAAAAGTCGATTGATGTCCGTTATGCAGGAGGCACAGGAAATCTACGGCTATCTTCCCATGGAGGTTCAGAATATGATAGCCGAAGGAATGGACGTTCCTCTCGAAAAGGTCTACGGTGTTGCAACCTTTTATGCGCAATTCTCACTCTCACCAAAGGGAAAATACAACATTTCAGTATGCATGGGAACAGCATGCTATGTTAAGGGTGCTCAGACTCTTCTCGATGCTCTCAGCGAAAAACTCGGCATTGGCATCGACGAATGTACACCCGATGGCAAATATTCGCTTACTGCATGCCGCTGCATAGGTGCATGCGGTCTTGGCCCGGTTCTGACTGTTAACGATGAAGTTTACGGTAAACTCACGGCCGATGATATAGACGGAATTCTTGCTAAATATCAGGATTGATTTTTCAGAATGCGGGCAGGTCGTTCGGCTTTGGTAAGTCCTTACCCGCATAGCAAAAAATCTGCTGAAAACATTCATCATCCATTAAAATAAAGGAGATCTGAAATGAAAACACTAAGCGAACTTAACAGCATTAAAGAACAATACAGAAGCAGTGTTGCAATACGCACAGATGACTATGAAACACGCATTGTTGTCGGCATGGGCAACAGCGGTCTTGTTTCAGGTGCACGTGATATTCTTAAAGCACTGGTTCAGCGCATCGAAGATGACGGACTGAGCGGACGTGTTATTGTCACTCAAGAGGCAAGAGTCAGCAAAGTCGGTCACAACCCTGTTGTCAAAATCGTTGAAAACGGTATCAAGACAGCTGTTTATTCAAACGTTACAAAAGAAGCTGCTCTTCGCATTGTTGACGAACACGTCAAAGAAGGCAGAATCGTTAAAGAATATCTCTATAATGAAGAGGAGGCATAAACTATGATTCGCTCACATGTTATGATTTGCGGCGGTACAGGATGTACCTCTTCGGGCAGTCAGAAAATTCAGGAAACTTTCAAAAAACTCATCAAGGCATACGGTCTTGACGAAGAGATCCGCATTGTGCAGACAGGCTGTTTTGGTCTTTGTGCACTCGGCCCTGTTGTAATCGTTTACCCCGACGGAACTTTCTACAGCCAGGTTACACCTGACGATGTTGAAGAAATCGTTGAATCACATCTTCTGAAAGGCCACATCGTTGAAAGACTCGTTTACAATGATACAGGCAACATTAAGCCTATCAACCCCAAATATGTTACACTTAAGGAAACCGCTTTCTACCGCTCACAGAACCGTGTTGTTCTCAGAAACTGCGGTGTTATCGATCCCGAAAATATCAATGAATATATCGCACGCGACGGATATCAGGCCCTTAATAAGGCTTTGACAACCATGACACCTGATGATGTTATCAAGTGCGTTTCCGATTCCGGACTTCGCGGTCGCGGCGGCGGCGGATTCCCAACAGGCTTTAAGTGGGCACTGTGCGCACCGAATAAGGCTCCGCAGAAATATGTTGTTTGTAATGCCGACGAGGGCGACCCGGGTGCATTCATGGATCGTTCTGTTCTTGAAGGCGACCCACACTGCATCATCGAAGCGATGACAATTGCCGGTTATGCAATCGGAGCAACAAAAGGCTTTGTTTATGTTCGTGCAGAATATCCTATCGCAGTTAACCGCCTTCAGATTGCAATTGACCAGGCTCGTGAAAACAACATGCTTGGCAAGGATATCTTCGGCTCAGGCTTTGACTTCGACATCGAAATAAGACTTGGCGCAGGCGCATTTGTTTGCGGTGAGGAAACTGCTCTCATGACTTCAATCGAGGGTAACAGAGGTGAACCTCGTCCTCGTCCGCCCTATCCTGCTGTTAAGGGTCTTTATGAATCGCCGACAGTTGAAAACAACGTTGAAACATTTGCAAACATTCCGCAGATCATTCTCAACGGTGCTGAATGGTTCTCATCAATCGGCACTGAAAAATCAAAGGGTACAAAAGTTTTTGCACTCGGCGGAAAAATCAAGCACACAGGTCTTGTTGAAGTTCCGATGGGAACAACTCTCCGTCAGATTATTGAAGATATCGGCGGCGGTATCCCCAACGGCAAAAAATTCAAGGCTGCTCAAACAGGCGGTCCGTCAGGCGGATGTATTCCTGCATCTCTCATGGACACAAAAATTGACTATGATAACCTCACAGCAATCGGCTGCATGATGGGTTCAGGCGGTCTTATCGTTATGGACGAGGACACCTGCATGGTTGATATCGCTAAATTCTTCCTCGAATTCACCGTTGACGAATCCTGCGGTAAGTGCACACCGTGCCGTGTCGGTACAAAGAGATTGCTTGAAATGCTTGAAAAAATCACATCAGGCAAAGCAACAATGGAAGACCTTGACCGCCTTGAAGAACTCTGCTATTATATCAAAGCAAATGCTCAGTGCGGACTCGGACAAACAGCCCCGAACCCGGTTCTTGCAACACTCAAATTCTTCCGTGATGAGTATATCGCACACGTTCAGGATAAGACATGTCCGGCAGGTGTATGTAAAGATTTACTTTCATATGTTATTGATAAAGATAAGTGTATCGGTTGCGGCAAGTGCGCAAGAAATTGTCCTGTCGGCGCAATCACTGTTACAAACTATACTGCTCCCGGTCACAAACTTTCATCATATGAGATTAACAATGATAAGTGCATCAAGTGCAATGCCTGCATGGCAAACTGCCACTTGAAGGCAATTGATAAGAAATAAGAGGAGGAACTTATAATGGAAACAGTTAACTTAAAAATCAACGGTATACCTGTTAAGGCTCCGAAAGGTTCAACGATTCTTGACGCAGCACGTCACACAGGTATTGAAATTCCGACTCTTTGCTATATGAAAGATATCAACGAAATCGGCGCATGCCGCATGTGCATCGTTGAAGCAAACGAGGGCAGAGGTTTCAGAATCGTAACTTCATGTGTTTACCCTGTTTCAGAGGGGATGGAGGTTCTGACTAACACTGAAAGAATTCAGAAATACAGAAGAACAACACTTGAACTTATCCTTTCAGTTCATGATAAGAACTGCCTTTCATGCGTTCGTTCAACTAACTGCGAACTTCAAAAACTCTGTTTTGACTATGGTGTTGACCATTCACGCTTTGACGGCGAGAAACCACACTATGAGAAAGATACAAGCACTGCTCATCTTATCAGAGATAACAATAAGTGCGTTCTTTGTCGCCGTTGTGTAGCTGTTTGTCAACAGCAACACGTCAGCGTAATCGGTGCAAATGACCGTGGTATGGACACATCAATCGGCCAGCCGTTCAGACTTCCGCTCAACGAAACACCGTGTATCTCCTGCGGTCAGTGCACAGTTGTTTGCCCGACAGGTGCACTCACTGAAAAGGACGACACCTACAAGGTATGGGAGGCTCTTGCTGACCCCGACAAATACGTTGTCGTTCAGACAGCACCGTCTATCCGTGCAACGATTGGTGAATGTTTCGGCATGCCGATTGGCACAAATGTTGAAGGCAAACTTGTTGCCGCACTTCGCAGACTCGGCTTTGATAAAGTTTTCGACACTGACTTCGGTGCTGACCTTACCATTGTTGAAGAAGCAAATGAACTTGTTGACCGCATCAAGAATGGCGGAACACTTCCGATGATTACCTCATGTTCACCGGGATGGGTAAAATTCTGTGAACTTTATTATCCCGATATGCTCGCTCATCTTTCAAGCTGCAAATCACCACAGCAAATGACCGGTGCAGTTATCAAGACTTACTATGCAAGCAAAATTGGCATTGACCCGAAAGACATTGTTTGCGTATCAATCATGCCCTGCACTGCCAAAAAGTTTGAAATTGGCAGAGATGATCAGTCTGCCGCAGGTGTACCCGACGTTGACATTGCACTTACAACAAGAGAACTCAGCAGAATGTTCAATCGTCTTGGCATTAACTTTGCAATGCTTCCCGATGAAGAGTTTGACAATCCTCTCGGTGACAGCACAGGTGCTGCTGTGATTTTCGGCGCAACAGGCGGTGTTATGGAAGCTGCTGTCAGAACTGCAAACGCATGGCTTAATGGCGCAACAGACCCAATTGAACTTGAAGATGTCAGAGGTCAGGGAATCAAAGAAGCAACCGTAAATGTCGGCGGTATGGATCTTAAACTTTGTGTTGCATCGGGCGCAAGTGCTGCAAAAATCGTTATGGATGAACTTAAAGCCGGCAACCCAAAGGGATGGGGCTTCATTGAAATCATGGGATGTCCCGGCGGCTGTGTAAACGGCGGCGGTCAGCCGATTCAACCGCAGTATGTTCGTGACACAATCGACCTTAAAGCACTCCGCTCAAAGGCACTTTACGACCAGGATAAAGCAATGCCGCTTCGTATGTCGCATGAATCACCGATTATCAAGACTCTTTATGAAGAATGGTATGACGGTTTCGGCGGACACAAAGCACATCACGATTTGCACACAACCTATACACCAAGAAAGAAATACAATATCTGATTATAAGACAAGATAGAACCCAGCCTGTCGGAAGTTTGACAGGCTGGGTTTTCATATGGCTCATATTGCGTATAAGATTGTACATACTGAAAGAGATAGTCCGCAAAGTAAATTACTATTCAAATAACAACTATGTTTAAAATATGCCCTTTCAGTCAACATTTTAGTTGGGATGAATTATCCGAAAAGAATCGAAAGGGTGTTTATATGGAACAATTTGAATTACCGTTAGGCTTTGGCATGGCGCTTGCACAAAACGAAAGAGCAATGGCTAAATTTGAATCGCTGTCGGAACAAGAAAAAAAAGCAGTTATCGAGCGCACACATTCCGTCACATCAAAAAAAGAAATGCGAGCCTTGGTTGACGGATTGGAAAAAACATAATAAGAAGAAAAGCTGTTGCATCTCTTGCAACAGCTCATTTTTTAATAATCTTTTTAGTTTATCTATTACCTCTTTAAAAGGTTTAAGCCTGCCGTTTTTTCAGCTTCAATCTCCTATTGAAAAAGGCAATATAATTCACTTCTTTTATCTTTACTGCTTTAAGTTATTGACAACAAATCACCTAAATTATTAATTTATTTCAGCAACTCAATCAATCTGCCAACCACTGCACCGTAGCCGCGTGCATTCGGATGAAGTCCGTCATAAGAGTATGCACTGCTGAAACAGCCGTTTTCATCACTGAGCACATCGGTGAAGTCAACGTAGATTATACCTTTTCTTTCAGCAAGTGCTTTCAATTTTGCATTAACCGCTTTGATATCATCGTTGTTTCTTACACCGACTGACATGCGGTTGATTTTTCTGTTTACGGGATATATAGCCTGTAAAATCACCTTGGTTTCGGGACAGAATTTTTGAAGTTCATCAATGATTTTTTCAACATTTTCCGCTGTAAAATCAAGTCCGCTTTTCAATCCGAGGTCATTTGTGCCGATGAGTATAACAACATTTTTCGGTTTGATGTCAATCACATTCGGGTGCAAACGTTCAAAAAGTCTGTCGCTTGTGTCGCCGCTTATACCTCTGTTGTAAACTGCAAGACCTGTTTCAGCGGTATAGTCGGCAAAAAAATCTGTAACATTGAATATCTCGGTTATGGAATCGCCGAAGAGCACAGTCTGACCCTCTCGGCAAAAATTATGATTCAAAAAAGTAAAGTTGTCACACTTAGTCTGTTTATCCACACCGTATTTTGTCAGCATTTGGATTTTGGATATCTTCTTATCTTTATTCATTGACTACACTCCTTGATGGTTTGATATATAAATAACGTTTTAACTATTGACAGATGATGAAAATGCATTTATAATTAAATATAGAACATTTGTTCGAAATTATATTATTATGGAGGTTTATTTTGACACTAGAAAACTTTAATTATCGTACAGATCCTTTATTTTTGCGAAATGATTTTATTTCGCAAGAAAACTGGTCAATGCCTATTATACCACACGCTAAAATTAACATTGATATAAACAACAGCACTAGAGTTATTGGCTTTGACCGAATCAAAAATAATCAAGATAATCATCTTAACCGACTTGTACACTTTTTTCTATATGACTATAAATTTGAAGATATATGGATAAATCCTCAAAAATACATTGATGCTCTAAGCAAATATCCCGCTATATTATCTCCAGATTTTAGTATGTATATTGAAATGCATCCTATAATGCAACTATATAATACATTTAGAAACCGTTGGGTCGGTGCATTTTTATCGAGTAAAGGCATATCTGTCATTCCCACTATAAATTGGGGTCTTGACAACACATTTAAATTCTGTTTTAATGGTATTGAAAAAGGCTCGACTGTTGCCGTATCAACATACATGGTGTCAGAGCATGGTAATCACAGGGATCAAAAAAACTTTTTCATGAGAGGCTACAATGAAATGCTAAAACAAATTGAGCCGGAAAAGATAATTTGCTATCATTATCCATTTGAAGAAATGAAAGGAAATATAGTATATATCGACTATGATTTAAGTTCATGGAGACACTATGAAGATGATATTGTTAAATCTAATAATGTCAAAGCAGAACGTATTAAGCATATATATGGATATGTATCTAATTACATAAAGAAAGGAACCGGAAGCGCTTATGGTGGTGATTGGAAACCAAAGAAAAAAGATGATGAACGCTTTTTAGGCACTCCTAACAGTATAAAACAATATGTCACTAAAAACAACGAAGTATATGAAACAAAAATAGGGTCAGATGGCAGAGCTTATATGGAAAGACATCATACAACACATCATAGAGAGCACACAGGACATACAAATCCCCATGATCATATGGTAGACTGGTCTAGAGGATTCCCAAGTCTTGGAGAACCCATAAACTATCCGCATGGCAACATACCAATATTTAAATTTAAAGGAGGTAATCTTATGTCAGCAAATATAAGTCAGGGCAAATTTATACTATTCGACGACTATGATGAGATGAAATTTGAAGGTATCAGCGATTTCAAGTGGAGTGTACAGCATGGCTCTGAAGTTGAGTTCAACTGGAAAGGTAAGTCATACGGCATCGGACTTGAAGCAAAAGATACCTGGGTGTTATACCAAGCCAACACCGCTGGCAGCGATGTATACTTCAAATCGGTTGATGAATTGTTGAACTTTAAAATAGACGATGATATCTTGCGTGACATTGTGACTGAAATTGAAGTTACAGTAAGAACTCTGTGAAACAGTTCAAAACTTCATGAAGCAAAATTCTTACATCCAATTTACAAACTTTTAAATGCTGCAAGGTATCACTTATTTGCATTTGACTGTTGCGCCGTTGAAGCTGACAACTTTTTGCGTATTATTCGCATCAGCTTTTATGGGATAATCGGTTGACATGATGTGTGCACCGACTTCAAAGGCAAGTGCCTCTCTTTCATTGTCTATAGTTCCGTAATCATCAACAAGCGTCCTGTAAACAATTCTTTTTTCGTCGAGTTCGGCGCATTTCTCTATGGCCTCTTTCGGCTTATTCGCCAAAATAAATGATGCACAATCCCTGTCAACATCCTCGTATCTCAGCATCGGGAACATTGCTTGTGTTCTCAGTGACTTATCTTGTGAAATATAATTTTCCGTAATTGTTGTATCATGCAGCAGGAACATCACCTTACCTGCTGTTTCTTTGAGAGTGAGCCAGCCGTCATTTTCACGCATCTGCTTAAGTGACTCAAAACTACCCATCATGTCGGACGGAGTGAGAAGTGTTTCCCCGAAAATACTTCTCAATTGTTTGTCAAGTTCGTTTGCATAATTGAGTGAGAAGAAACGCATGCCAACTTCCGGAATAAAAATTTTCTTCGGTTCAATAATAACCGTTATCGGAAGATGATTCGGATTTGCGTCAGACCACAATTTTATCTCTTTCAGTGCAAGCGAAAAATCATAGCACGTTGATGTTGCGTCAATAATCGGTGAATGGCAGCAGACAAAGCTTATCTGATTATTCTTAACAACGGTTTCAACATCAAGTTCAATGCTTCTGATTCCGAGATTAAACTGTTCAGTCAGTGTATCGCTTGAAAAAGAAGTTTTCTCTTTTTTCACCGCACCGAATGTTACAGTTGAGAGATTTCCGTAAAGTTCCTGATATGCCGGTACGCTTGCTTTTTGATAGCTGTTATGCGTTGCAATAAAAGAAACCTCGTTGAACTTAACACCACTTTTATATGCCGTGTCAACATCAAACCCCGTCACTGTGCTTTCATCAATAGGAACAAAACTTTCGCTTTGATAAAGTTGTTCAAGCTGACTGATTCGCTCATTTTGATTCGCAATGTCGTCAATTTTAGCTTGCTGTCCTTGCTCGACAACGGTCGGCATTGTAACAAAAAGGCAAAGTACAAGGCTTATAAGCGCTGAGATGTATTTGTTGATGAAATTCATGGGGAGTACCTCCGTTATTAATTTGTTCGGGATACGCTCTGTGTATATTTTTATTATACACTATTGTTTCAATCGGTTCAATGAAAATATTGTTAATACTGATATATATTTCCATTTGCGGATGATATTTTTCATCAGGTTACCAACTCTCCCGCATATGGAAAATGCTATTAAAAAAACGCACCGATGAACGGTGCATTTTTTGCTTACATTTCTATAAGTCCTGCGTCAAGCATCTTTTGAAGTGACATCATGATTCCGAGTTTTGCATGCTGCCATGTTAAGCCGCCTTGGAAGTATATTGCATACGGCTCACGAATGGGACCGTCAGCTGAAAGTTCAATTGAAGAGCCTTGAACAAATGCGCCTGCTGCCATGATTACCTCATCATTGTATCCGGGAATCGGGTACGGTATCGGTGTAACATAGCTGTCAACCGGGGCGGCTAATTGAATACCGCTGCTAAACGCAAGCATACCCTCTTTTGAACCGAGTTCGATTGACTGAATGATATCGTGACGCGACTCAATGCTGTTCGGCACAACATTAAAGCCTAATTTTTCATATGCATTTGCGGCAAAAATTGCGCCCTTAAGCGACGATGCAACAACTGTTGGGGCAAGGAAAAAGCCTTGATAAAGCGAGGTCATAACACTAAGGCTTGCACCGACATCCTGTCCTATTCCCGGAGCACTGAGTCTATATGCACAACGGTCAATACACTTTTGCGTGCCGCAGATGTAGCCGCCAATCGGAGCAAGTCCGCCGCCCGGATTTTTAATAAGTGAGCCTACCACCATATCAGCACCGACATCCGACGGTTCTTTATCCTCAACGAACTCGCCGTAGCAGTTATCAACCATAACCGTGACATTCGGCTTGATTCCTTTAACAAAAGCAATCAATTCACCAATTTGCTCAACAGAAAACGATGGGCGCATCTGATAGCCTTTTGAGCGTTGAATAGTAACGACTTTTGTCTTTTCATTGATTGCCTTTGCGATATTATCATAATCAAAACTGCCGTCATCCAACAAGTCCACCTGACGATATGTAACACCATATTCCATAAGAGAGCACTGTGACTCGCGGATACCTATTACCTCTTCAAGCGTATCATATGGTCTGCCAACGGGAGAAAGCAGTTCATCACCCGGAAGCAAGTTTGCCGAAAGAGCAATCGCTAATGCGTGAGTGCCGCAAGTGATGTGCGGCCTGACAAGCGCCGCTTCGGTGTGGAAACATGATGCATATACCTTTTCAAGCGTATCTCTGCCAAGATCATCATGACCGTAGCCCGTTGTACCGGAAAGACATGCCGCACTTACACGGTTTTTCTGCATTGCAAGAATCACCTTGGCCTGATTCAGTTCCGCCATTCGGTCAATCGCATCAAAGCGAGGTTTGAGTCCATCAACAATTTTATCACTAAAATTCAGCACAGCTTTGCTTATTCCAAGCTGCTCATAAATCGAATTTTCCATATCTATCCTCATTTCGTATAAAATACTATACGAGTATATAACTTTGGGCAAAGTTTGTCAATATGCGTATCCAACAAAAGGCAGCGATTGCTTGACACCATCTCTGCGGACTGCAACTTTAAGAAAGCACAATCTTCCCCGCATATTAAAAGCACCGCACAAGCCTTCACAATTGACATGTGCGGTGTTGAATTTTAATGTTTGAATTATCTCTCTTCTCTGAAGTAGGACAAGCCTAAGCTTTCAGGGGGCTGATTCTCTTTCTTCTTAGTAAAGCTGGTGCTGATAAGAATGATAATCGTAACAAGATATGGCAACATTTTGAACAGTTCTTTTGTTGCACTGTTCAAACCGGGAACGAACACATCTGCAATATAGAGCGCACCGAACAACAGTGAGCCGAAAATTGCGAGATTAGGTTTCCACACAACGAAGATAACAAGCGCAATTGCAAGCCATCCTCTGTCACCGAAGGAGAGCGTATCCCATGTACCTGTTGAATAGTCGATGAAATAATAAAGTCCGCCAAGTCCTGCAAGCACACCGCCGATGCATGTTGCAGCATATTTATATCTGGTTACGTTAATTCCTGCCGCATCCGCCGCCGCAGGATTCTCGCCAACTGCGCGAAGATTAAGTCCCGTACGTGTTCGGTTGAGCATATAATATGCGATGATTGCGGCCGCCACACCAAGATAGAAAAGGAAGCCGTGAGAGAACAACACCTGACCGATTGCACCGAGTTTATTATAGAACGGCAGTGCTTTTTTATATGCATAAACAGTTGTCAAAATTTGAGTGTCACTGACACCGAGTACTTTTGCAAGCGCACCGCCGAAAAAGTTGCCGAAGCCTGTTCCGAAAGTTGTGATTGCAAGACCTGTTACATTTTGATTTGCTCTGAGTGTAACGGTGAGGAAACAGTAAAGCAACGAGATAAGAAGCGAGCAAATAATCGACGTGAGCAGTGAAATAATCACACTGACAGTACCATTCGGATTTCCGCCTGAGAAAAGTTTTTCATAGGCAGTTGAGGCAATGATTCCCGATGCGCCGCCCATAACCATGATTCCGGGGATACCGAGGTTAAGGTTGCCGCTTTTTTCGATGAGTATTTCACCTGTTGAGCCATACAGAAGAGGTAACCCCTGCATGATTGCACGCTGAAGAAAATATACTATTGAACCCATCTCATTTTGCCTCCTTTTCTGATTTTGAATTTCTGAATGTAATCTTGTAATTTACAAAGAATTCGCATCCGAGAATGAAGAACAGAACGATGCCGATGATAATATCCGATGCATGGTCATTCAGGTTACAGCTTGATGCAATCTGTTCTGTACCTTTGCCGAGGAATGACAGAAGGAACGAAACCATAAACATTATAATCGGATTAAACTTTGAAAGCCATGCAACAACAATTGCAGTGAATCCGTTGCCGTCAACAATTGATGAGGTAATTGTGTGATGGACACCGCCGACGAGCATAAAGCCCGCAATGCCGCAAAGCGCACCTGAGATTGCCATGGTTCTGATTATTACTTTTTTAACACTGATGCCGACGTATCTGGCCGTGTTCTCACTTTCACCGACTACTGCAATTTCATAGCCTTGCTTTGAATACTTCAAATAGATAAACAATGCGACCATCAGTACAGCAACAATGATATAGTTCCAACCGTAATCAACACCGAACAATTTCGGGAAAATACCGTTTGAGAAGTTACCGACAAGGCTTGAACCCGGAGTTTTTTCCCATTTGACAATGAAAAACTTTGTAAGCTGAATTGCAACATAGTTCATCATCAATGTGAAAAGTGTTTCATTGGTTTTGAACTGAGCCTTGAAAAATGCCGGGATGATTCCCCAAATTGCACCCGAAATTATGGATGCAATGAACATCATAATAATCATAACTATGTTAGGTACACCCGGACACAGCTTGATCATTGCCGCAGAAGCAAGAGCGCCGATAAGTGCCTGACCCTCTGCACCGATGTTCCAAAATCGCATCTTGAATGCGGGCGCAAGTGCAAGACCGAGGCAAAGAAGCGCCGCCGTATCGCTGAGCGTCACCTTAAAGCGCCTTATTGTTCCGAAAGCGCCTTTAAAAATTTCGCCATAAACACTTGTGATTCCCATTTTTCCGCCTGTTATCAACACAAGAACAACAGCGCAAACAATGAGTGCCAGAATAATTGCAACCGCTCTTACAATTACATTAAGCTTAGTTGACACTTCCGTTCTTTTTGAAATGCGAATAAACGGTTCTTTAACTGCTTTATTACTCATTTTTGCCGTCCTCGCTTTCAGTTTTATCTTTATCGTTTGCACTTTCGTCATAGCTGGCGTCACTCGTCATCATAAGACCTATCTCTTCCTTGGTTGCGTTTCTGCCGTCAACCACACCGCTGATCTTACCGTGGCACATGACGATTATTCTGTCGCAAAGTTCAAGAAGTACGTCCAAGTCCTCACCAACAAAAATAACCGCAGTGCCGATTTCTTTTTGCTTATTGAGCAGATTATATATTGTATAGGATGAGTTAATATCAAGTCCTCTGACCGGGTAAGCCGCCATAAGCACCGTCGGAGCAGCCTCAATTTCTCTGCCGACAAGTACCTTTTGAACATTGCCGCCCGAAAGACGTCTTACAGGTGTTTCCGTTCCCGGAGTAACAACTTCAAGGTCAGCAATGATTTTTTCTGCAAGATTTTTCGGATCTTTCTTTTTAAGGAACAAACCTTTATCCTTGTTATAACTTCTGAGCATCATGTTTTCAGTAATACCCATTGCACCAACAAGACCCATACCGAGTCTGTCCTCCGGCACGAATGAAAGTCTGACACCGAGATTTCTGATTTGCAGGGGAGTTTTATCCTTAAGGTTCTCTTCCTTGCCTGTTGCAGGATCATGATAAATGATTGAACCACTTTTAAGATGCTGCAAGCCGGCGATAGATTCAAGCAATTCTTTCTGTCCGCTGCCTGCAATACCTGCAATACCGAGAATCTCACCTGATTTTGCAGTGAAGTTAACATTTTTCAGAACGTTTACACCCTCATTGTTCACCACTGAAACGTTTGTGAGCACAAGTCTGTCCTGCTGATTTTTCGGCTCGCTTCTTTCAATGTTAAGGCTGATTTTCTTTCCTACCATCATTTCAGTAAGCGATTGCTCAGTTGCATCTTTGGTATCTACTGTTCCGATATATTCACCCTTGCGCAAAACAGCTACCCTATCAGAAATAGCAAGCACCTCATTGAGTTTATGAGTGATGATGATAATTGCCTTTCCGCTGTTCTTCATGTTTCTGAGAATCGCAAAAAGTTTATCGGTTTCTTTAGGAGTCAAAACCGCAGTAGGCTCATCAAGAATGAGAATTTCCGCGCCGCGGTAGATAACCTTAATAATTTCAACAGTCTGCTTTTCAGAAACCGACATCTCATAGATGCGTTTCATTGGGTCAACCTCAAAACCGAATTGTTCGCAGATCTCACCGATTTTCTTTGCAGATTTCTTGACGTTGTATTTTTCGCCGTCTTTAAGTCCGAGGATAATATTTTCGGTAACATTAAGAACATCAACAAGCTTGAAGTGCTGATGTATCATGCCGATTTTGTAGTCAAAAGCATCCTTCGGTGACTTAATGGAAGCTTCTTGGCCATCAATGTAAATATGTCCCTCATCAGGATGATAGATTCCTGAAAGCATGTTCATGAGGGTAGTCTTACCGCTGCCGTTTTCTCCGAGGATTGAAAGGATTTCACCTTTATTGACCGTCAGAGAAACGTTTTTGTTTGCAACAACAGTACCGAATCGCTTTGTGATGTTTTTAAGTTCAATTGCAACTTCCGACATTTTCTTCCTCCTATTTTCATATTTTTCATCTCTGTGACCTTTGCCTTTTCAGACATCAGAAAGCAGACTTTAATATTTCACAATCTGTTTTCTGATATCAAAACCTACAATTCATTAACACAGAGGTTCGATTCTATACAATAATCTTTAGCGGAGTGCGAACACCCCGCTAAAGAAACGATTAATAGTTAATCTTAAGAAACTTTGATTATTTATGCTATCACAAGATGTGCGCCTTAATTTATATCAAAGGTTCCATTATTTAGTTGTGATACCATCAATGATAATATTGAAGTACGGAGCTGAACGATGTGTTGATTCAGCAACTTCACCGTCAATAACTGATTCTGTATCAGGTGTGTAATCTGCATCTGCAACAGCGTCAGCTGTGAATGATGTGAGATGTCCGTCAGCATCAACTTCGCACTTAACGAATTTGTTGGCTTCGCTGTCAGGAGTTACTGTGAATGACTGAACGTCAAACACTTTAATCTTACCTGCTTCGATGTCAGCCTTAACTTCTTCAACTTTAGCAAGCATTTCATCTGTTACAGTAGCTTTGTTTGCTTCTGTGAGAAGAACTGAGCCTGTTGAAAGGTCGCCGCACCAGTCAGCGTCAACTGCTTCACCCTTTGCAACCTTTGTGAATGCATCAACAAAGTACGGTGTCCAGTCAATTTTTGAAGAGATGAGGTTTGTTGTGGGAGCAGCTGATGTGAAGTCGATGTTGTAACCAACGTGAACAACAGTCTTGCCCTTTGATGCTGCTTCTTCGCAAGCGTTCGGTGAACCAAATGTGTCAGCGTGCTCACTGATGAGAACGCAGCCATCTTCGATAAGCTTTGTTGCAGCTTCCTTTTCCTTGCTTTCGTCAGCCCATGAGTTTGTGTAAACAACTTCCATCTTTGCACTTTCGCAAACACTTCTTACACCAAGGAAGAATGAAGTGTAACCTGAGATAACCTCAGCATACGGGAATGCGCCGATGTAACCAACCTGAGCCTGATCAGCAGTGATTTTGCCGCTGTCGATAAGTTCATTGAGCTTAAGACCGCCGACAACACCTGCAAGATATCTGCCTTCATAAATGCTTGCGAAAGCATTGTGGAAGTTCGGAAGGTTTTCAATCTTAGCCATTTGGCCTGTTGCATGGAAGAACTGAATGTTTTCATATTCTTTAGCAGCCTTGATTACGTTTTCTTCATGACCGAATGAGTCAGCGAAGATGATGTTGCAGCCCTGTTCAGCAAGGTCAACACAGTTTTCATAGCATTTTGAATCTTCCGGAGTGTCTTTTCTCCAAACGATCTGATCTTCGTTAAGACCAAGCTGTTCAACTGTTCTTTCGATTGCTTCGATGAAGTTCTTATCATAACCAACTGTTTCGTTGTGAAGAAGAACTACACCGATTTTGAGTTTGCTTACATCAACTGTTTCGTTAGATGTGTCTGATGTGTTGTCGCCGGAAGTTGCGTCTGCATTTTCGTCAGTATTGCCGCCGCAGGCAACAAGAGCGAAGCAGAGAACTACAGCAAGCAGGATTGCAAGAAATTTTTTCATGCTTTTTTTCCTCCGTTAATAAAATTTAAACTAAAACCCGATTGCATAAATCGGTTTTGTTCCGTAAATAAATCAGTGGCTAAGTGAACGATGATTAAATGCAGTGTGCTGCAATTTATTCAGCGTTTACATAAACTGAACTGAGCCGTCATCCATGCTTTTGATAACAGCAAGAGAGTCAACCCGAACTCCGAGTTCACGTATTCTCTGCGAACCCGGCTGGAAGCCTTTTTCAATTGCGATTCCGCAGCCGACAACCTCAGCACCTGCCTGATTGCAAAGGTCAATAAGACCCATGAGAGCATTGCCCTCAGCAAGGAAATCGTCAATAATAAGAACCTTGTCACCCTTATTGAGAAAATCTTTTGATACGATTACATCATAGGTTGTGCCGTGAGTATATGATTTAACCTGTGTTTTGTAAACAGCGTTTGCGATATTCTTAGTCTTGGTTTTTTTCGCAAACAAAACAGGGCAATCAAAAAACTGCGCAGTTATACATGCTATTCCTATACCTGACGATTCAATAGTAAGGATTTTGTTAACTGAGCAGTCGGAATATATACGCTTAAATTCCTTGCCGATTTCGCAAAGAAGGTTCACATCCATCTGGTGATTAAGAAAAGAGTCTACCTTTAAAATACGGCCCGGAAAAACCTGTCCATCCTTAAGAATTCTTTGTTCAAGAAGTTCCATGTTGATTCACCACCCGATAAGAAATGTAGAAAAGCCGACCGAACATATGAGTTAAAGACGTCGACTATTGTTTTTAAAATTGATTGTAACTTATTTTAACAAAAATCGCCGCTTTTTGCAATATATAACATTAATTAAACTTGAACAAAACCCAATTTAATGAATTGTGTATATTGCACAAGAATGTGTCATTAAGGAAGATTTGATAAAACTGCAATAAGTATTCTAACTTGCGCAAACCAATATAAAAAGTACCCTGCCGCAGTTTTGCGGCAAGGCACTATGTATCTTAATCATCAGAAAATACATCAGCAAAAAGTTCAAGGCCTGAAATGTTCATAACCTTACTGCTGATTTTGGAAACAGTTACACCGAGCAGCTTGTTTCCGTAGTTCATGAGTTTCGCATCAATACCGAACACCATGTCTGATTTTTTCTTCATGATGCCGTTGATGATATTGTCAACCATTTTATCGCATGATGTGCTGACCATCTGAAGTGCTTTTTCGCTTGCACTGTCCTTAACTTCCTTTTGGTTATGGAAAATATCCGTTTTGGTGAACCCGGGGCAAACGAGTCCGAAATAGCACTTGCCTCTGAATTCTTCACGAACAGCATCTGTCATACTTTTAAGCGTAGCTTTACTTGCGGAATAAACCGATGTACCGGCAAGAGAACAAAGCGCAGCTGACGATGCAACGTTAACGATTGCAGCTGACTGTGACTTAAGGATGATCGGGAGCATAACATGCATTGAGTAAACGCAGGAATAGAAGTTTATCTGCATAGCCTTGTCGATATCTTCAAGTGAATAATGAGAGAATTTATCGAACTTCGGCAGAATTCCCGCATTGTTAATGAGCATATCGGGATGAATATCTGCTTCTTCGATCTGCTTGGCAAAATTTTCCCAGTTTTCTTTGACTGACACATCAAAAAGATAATATGAGAAAAATCTTGCTTTTTCTCCAAGTTCTTCAACAAGAGCCTGCATTTTCTTTTCATTTCTTGCAATACCGATTACCTTGCAACAGTGATCGTTAATAAGTCTTTTAACAACACCCTTACCTATTCCGCTTGAAGCGCCTGAAACAATGACTGTCTTATAGTCAAACCAACATTTTGTCATAATAACTTCCTCCATTTACTTGTATTTTCTCTTATTAATATCAGAAAGACAGTGTCCATCCTCCTTATACAGTCGTATTTTAACATAATGTTAACTTTTTATTATTCCAATTTTATTAATAAACTGTTAATTTATTTAATCATGAATAAATATTCTGTATCCGGGGTAATTTCTGTTGCATCAACACCTGTCATAGCATATTCTCCGTTAACATAAAATGCCCAATATTTTCCGTCCTTGTCATAGTCAAGAGTTATGCCGTTGACCGTTTTAACATATAAGCCATATTCACTTTCATCGCCTGCAATCATTCCGAGTTCCGCAAGTGCATCACCGACTATTGTTTTATCTGTGCGAATTTCGAATTCGGATTTTTCTCCATTTGCATCCACAACGGCAAATTTGAACACTGTTTTACCCTCGCCGAGAACACTGCCGCTTTCAAAAAGCTGTGCAGATGACTGCAACACTGACGTTTGTGTATCATCGGTCTTACTGTCACCGCATCCTGTCATGCAAATCACTGACAAAGAGAGCACAACACACATAATGATTGAAATTAACTTTTTCATAATTGTTCATCCTTCCATAAATGAGAAACAGGCGCAAGCGCAGGTAATAAGTAATAGTGAATAAGGAATAGGTATGGTTGCGGAGAAGATAGTGGTAACTGTTAGTTTCTTATCCGCAGAAATAGGATAGCAACAATTTTATAGCTTGTTATTATAATAACTCTCTAACCGTAAAATACAATTTAATTTTGCGGATTGGTAATCAAAGATTATTGCTGATTTCCCCGCGACATTCGTTCCTCACTCCTAACTCCTCATTCCTACTTTTGCGGACTAAATCTTACAGTAGCCGCAAAACTAAACCGCATCATTCCTAAATGAATATCACTTATTTTCTCAGCATCTTAATTGCCTTGATTTTAGCTTTTTTGGCTTTCGGCATAAGTGATGCATAGGCGAAATATTTCATCTTGTTACCAACAATTACATATTCACCGATAAACTCATGATAGTCAGCCGAAAAACTCTTTTTGAAATCGTATATACCCTTGAAGTTATCCATCGGAACGAGTTCGCCGAGAGTTCCGTCCTCATTGATTTTCGGAGAGTGAACTATAACATAGCCGAGATCGTGAATATCACAGTCGCGGTTGATGCTCTCACAAAGGCGCAGATAGTTAAGATAATGACTGGAACGTGTGTTGTTTCTGATAACGTTCCTTGTGCCGCCGAAAAGACAGCTACCCATACCTGCATAATAAATTGAAAGTCCGCCTGCAACGCAGATTTTACTGTCGGATGTAAACTCGTCAGCCTCTGCAATTCTTTTTTCAAAATGCTCAGTCTGCTTGTCAACGCTTGTGATTATTTCATTAAGCTGACGTGCTTTCTTTTCATGTGCGCCCTCAAGCTGTGCCAAAGCCTGAGCCTTTTTTTCAAGTCGCTCTGCCTGTAGTTTTCTGTCAAATTCCTTGTCATAATAA
Organism: Ruminococcus sp.; assembly: GCA_023665555.1. Taxonomy (GTDB): domain Bacteria; phylum Bacillota; class Clostridia; order Oscillospirales; family Acutalibacteraceae; genus UBA6857. The sequence goes on along the minus strand of JAMPDR010000023.1, from coordinate 9,980 downwards.
ACCAGCTTAAGGTCACTCACCCCGTCAAATTCACGAAGAAGTTTTGTGCAGTAATCACCGTTGCGTTCAACAAAACTGTCACGTTCTGATGTGTCACGCATAACGTCCATAAAGTCATCAATGATTGACGGATCATTTTTGATGTCCTCATAAGTGAATGTTTTCGCAACAAGGCCTCTTTGTGTGCCGAGTCTGATGCTATACCGAACACCCTTATCACACTTTTTAAGTATCTTTTCGGGAGCAAGTGCTGTATCACCGTCTTTGAGCGGAATGAAAAGCTGAACAGGCTGCTTATATGTGTAATTTTCAAGATTCGGGTTCAACTGATAACCAAGATCAATAAGCTTTTTGTGTATGTCAACTCCGCGCTGCTGGGTTTCACCGTTGATTCTAAGCGATATCGGCGGATCCATGATGAATGCAGTGACACCGTGTTTCTTCACCTGCTCTTTTATAAATGCGGTGAACGCGGCAAGCAGTTCATCATTGTCATAATCGCATACCGCGCCGCCTGAGCCGTACCATATTTTACCTGCGGCAGGAAGTGAGCGCTCCATAATAAGAATTGCAAGCACTCTTTCGTCGCCGTTGAAACCGCAGTAATAGCGGCACTTCCATGTTGTTTTAACTTTTTGCCAGCGCGAACACTGTATATACTGGCCGCCGTTGTGTTCAATAAAGTCGTCATAGGCTTTTAAATCTGTTTCTTCTTTAAAAGTATACATATTCATACCCTTCTTTACTTAGTTATCATATTAATTTCCATAGCATTTTAGGATAAAAATAGCCAATTGAAAAATTTTGTACACTTTGTTACAGTCAAACAAAGAGTATAATGGAAATTTCTTCACCTCAAAATTATGCCATAGTCAAATTTTGAGGATATACGATCTGGATTAGCTTGGTTTTTCACTCTAATGCCTTGAAAATTTCCGCCTTTTCACTGAACGGAACTTTTTCGCCGTTTATTTTCATGAACTCTTCATGACCTTTGCCTGCAAAAACAAGTATATCACCTTTCTGCGCAATGCTGATTGCATAGTGTATCGCTTCGGCTCTGTCCGGGATAGCGACATATTTTCCGCCGGCCTCTTCAACTGCCGCGGCGATATCCTTAATAATATTTTCAGGATCTTCAAAATCGGGATCATCCGAGGTAATTATCGTCAAATCGCACATTGCGCCCGAAACAAGGCCGAGTTCACGGCGGCGAATTTCCGTTCTTCCGCCAACTGAACCGTAAAGTGCAATGATGCGGTTGTGTTCATATGCACGTACGGTATCAAGAATACTTGTAAGGCTGACGCCGTTGTGAGCATAGTCAATCAAAATTGTATAATCTTTACCTGTTTCAACTATTTCTCCTCTGCCTTTGACAAAGACATGTGAAAGTCCGTTTTTGATGCTGTCGCTGTCAACACCCAGGCTGTCTGCAACAGCAACGGCGATGAGTGAGTTGTGCGCGTTAATGTCACCCGGCATACTTATCATATATTCACGTTGTGCGTCATTATGAGTAAATTTAAAGTTGACACCAAGCACATGCCCAAGCTTTACCTTTTGAGTTTCATCAAGCCTGTAGTCTGCCTTTTCGCTATAGCCATATGTTACAACAGGACATTTACATTCGCTGATAATATCATCGCTGAAAGCATCATCAATATTCACAATTGCTTTTTTGCACATCGGGAAAAGCTGCTTTTTCCAATATGCATATTCTTCAAAGGTTGCATGCTCATTTGTGCCGATATGGTCGGGATAAAGATTCGTGAACACGCCAAGTGAAAAAACAGTTGAATCAACACGATGGAATTTCAATCCAAGGGAGGAAACCTCAATCGCAACCGCCTTGCATCCTGCGTTAAGCATAAGTCTGAACATTTTTTGCAGTTCATATGATTCGGGAGTTGTGTTCACCGTCGGAAGTTTCACATCGTCATACCCTGCGCCGACAGTTCCGATGATGCCGCACTTGATTCCTGCACTGTTGAGCACTGACTGAACAATATGGGCAACGGTTGTTTTGCCTTTTGTGCCGGTTATACCGATAACCGCAAGTTCCTTTGACGGATGTTCAAACAAATTGCATGACGCAACCGCAAGCGACGCTCTTGTGTCCTCACACAAAATTATCTGTGCATCATTCGGCAAGTCAATTTCTCTTTCACAAAGAAAAACACGGCAGCCGTTGTCATATGCACTTTTTGCAAAGTTATGGCCGTCTGCCCTCGCGCCTGTCAGACACACAAACATAACGTTTTCTCTCGCCTTTCTTGAGTCATAGGCAATGTCATTGATCTGCTGTTCAGGATCATATTGACCTGAACATTCTATATTAAGTAAGATATCTTTCAAAAACATAAGACATGATTAAACACGGAACATGCCGTGTTTGCCCCTTTCTTGTTATTAATGAGGAATGAGGAACTGCTATGCAGAAGTAATAGGTAATAAGGAATAGTGAAAAAGTAAGGTCGCGAATTAAAAATCTTCAATTTTTTAATTGTACCCCCGCGAAAATAAATTACACATTGCGGTTAGAACATTATTATAATAACAAGCTATAAAGTCATTGTTATCCTATCTCTGTGGATAAGAAACTAACAGTTACCACTATCTTCCCCGCAACCACCTATTCCTTATTCACTATTACTTATTACTTGCGCTTGCGCCTACTCCTAATTCCTAATTTCATCATCGTTCTGCAATCTATAAAGCCGTTCTTTTTCCTTTTTGAATTCTTCTCTTTTGGCTTTGTATTCCGCCCTGATTGCGGCTTTATTTTTGCCGATGATTCCCACACGTTCAAATGCTCCGATAAACATCGCCGCCAAAGCACCGACCGAACCGAGAATCAAGTCTACCATTGTATCAGTCAAGCCCTCGGCAAGCGGTTCGTTGCCGTGCTGCATCACAAATCCGTATAACCGATCCATCGTGAACTCATAAAATTCCCAGCCTACAAGCAGTGTTACCGAAAAGCAAAGCGAGAACATTGCATGAACCGAAATTTTGATAGGCTCTTTTTTGCCCTGCATGATATCAGCAAGAAAAAATCCACCCATGCATGCAATATATCCTGCAAAAATGTGTTCGGGAACGTCGATACCTGTAAAGTCGGTCCTTGTGTTGATCGTTGTACCCACAACGCATGAAAAGCAGATGAAAATATTGAGCATCGTCTGAATAGAGTAAGGCACCTTTGTGATGAACGACTTACCGCCAAAAAGCTGAAACATATCCCACAAATGAGTGAAGATGATTGCAAAGCATGCCTGAATGAACTCTGAGGTATAACCATGAAGCATACCCCACACACCCCAAACAAAAAGCAATATCCGGCAAACCCACCATGTTATTTCATGACTTTTGGGCAGTCCTTTGATTCGATTGAGTTTTTTCATAAATATATTGAGATCCTTTCATTCGTAGAACGGAAATATTAGGCAATATATTATACCACTAAAAATACAATTTGACTATACTTTATGAGAAAATAAATATTATATGCATATCCAATAAAGAATGAGGAGTGAGAAACGATACGGGACAGGTTGTGCTGATTTTAAAGCTGTCGTCCGCAGAGGAGGATAGGCTTAATTTCGCAGTGGAGAAATTTATATATAACAAAGAACAGCGGCACGTACAAAAATCGTACATGCCGCTGATAGTAATCAATACATTATTTTTTGAAAAGTGAAAGAATTTTTTCGAAAAGTTTCTGGATGAATCTTATAAATGACACAATGATATTGTCTGACCATTTATCATCGTTCTCATCTTCTTCAACTACCGGGGAAAGAGTTTGATCTTCATTGAAAATAAGATACTGCGGATAGTTTTCGTTATCCCAAACTGTCATTTGATCTTTCGATTTGAGAATCGTTGTCATAAGAGCCTGGACATTTGAAGAATAGTTATCATGTGCGATATCTCTGATAAACCATGTTGAATCCGGTGCAAGGCAGGTTGATGCATCGATCTTTTTATCGGCAGAAATATATCTGTGTGTACCGTTCATTATTGCGTTATCCATATATGTTTCTGTGAAAGTCTGACCGATCTTTGCGCTTACAGCACCAAGTGACTGCTCATAAACTGCAACCTGTCCGTCTGCCTGCTGATCAGATTCTGCTGTGAGCGGCGGAAGCTGAGTATTATACTTAGAAATATTGGAATATTTCATGCCTTTGCTATTGTACTCAGTAATTGTATTCTCCAACTTCTGCTGAACATTATATTGATAGTTATCAATCTTTTCAATGAAAGCAGCATATTCTTCTTCCATTCCACCGAAAACGAACTCTTTTGCGTCCTCATAATACTTAGTGCCTACCATTGACCAAAATGAAGCAAAAGTACCGTATGATGAACGAAGTACTCTCGGAAGAACATTTTCGAGAATTTTTTTACCTATTTTATTAACTGCATCTGTTCCAATATCAAGAACTGCAAGCTGACGAAGGATAGGCACAAAAGCTTTAATAAGATCGAGCATCTCATTGCCCTCGGTATCAACATTATATGTCAGATACTTATCAAGAACTTCGGCAGTAAATTCAATTCTGCCGGAAAAAAGTGCACCGGCATATTCAACACCCTTTGCCGAAACTGCACAGAAAAGAATCTGTTCAATATCATCACAGCCATATTTTGTGATGTAGGCTGAAACAACGTTACCGCCGAAGCAGCGTCCGACAAGGCTTACTTTGTTTTTACCTGTTACTGCTTTGACTTGCTCAACGTAATCATGAAGCTGAGCGGCAATTTCAAACGGATCCTTTCTCCAGTCATAGCTGAACACATAATCATTCAAACCGAAATTTGATTTTTTAACCGGAACGCGGTTTGTTGCACTTATGCGGTCATCCTCACGGACGTTTCCCTCTTTGTCAGCGACGATATCTGTATATATGGGTGCGATCGCATCATAGATAGCATCGTAGTACACATCCCAATCATCTGTTATCAATGCCTGAGTAAGCGCTTTCATAACAGGTTCAAAGCCATCTTTTATGTAATCGGTTGTTGACTTTTCGAACGGATAGATCTGTGTACCGTCAGCCTTGTAAAGCGACTGATTTTTACCCATAACATAAACAATAGGATAATCGTTAGTATCAGCTGCTGACACCGGAACAGCAACAACTGCGAATAAAAGTGACAATGCGAGCACTGTCGAGATAAGTTTGACTATAACTTTTTTCATAATACAAATCTCCTTTTTATTATAAATTTATTAATAATTTGTATTATATGTTAAAAAAGCTAAATCTTTTTTTGTATTTGGAATAATAGATAAAAAATTCATATTTTATTAAAAAAGTTAATGATTTATCTTTTTGTGCGCTGGTACATAGCACTTGTGAACGGTTCATATTGCGGAGAAGTTGTATACAATATATGATATCATATACAAAAGAAACTCACTACGTTCGCAACTATTTTATTCGGTTTGTTAGCGTCTAAAATATAACCTACTCTGCGGACTCAATCTTACGTCAGGCACAACCTCACCCGCATCATAGCCGTACACAAGTAACGCAAATACAAAAAAGGACAGGCACGAAACCTGTCCTTTGAGTTGTTTTGTTTACACTTATGCAAGTTCAGCAAAATACTTGATTGTGCGAACCATCTGTGAAGTGTATGAGTTCTCGTTGTCATACCATGAAACAACCTGAACTTCATAAAGGTCATCACCAATCGGTGAAACCATTGTCTGAGTTGCATCGAAGAGTGAACCATACTTCATGCCGATAACGTCTGAAGAAACGATAGCATCTTCATTGTAACCGAATGATTCAGATGCAGCAGCCTTCATTGCAGCGTTGATGCCGTCAACTGTTACGTCTGAGCCTTTAACAACTGCTGTGAGGATTGTTGTTGAACCTGTGGGAACAGGAACACGCTGAGCAGAACCGATAAGTTTGCCGTTGAGTTCCGGAATAACAAGGCCGATTGCCTTAGCAGCGCCTGTTGAGTTCGGAACGATGTTAGCTGCGCCTGCACGAGCTCTTCTGAGGTCACCCTTTCTGTGAGGACCGTCAAGAATCATCTGATCACCTGTGTAAGCGTGGATTGTTGACATGATACCGCTCTGGATTGCTGCATAGTCGTTGAGAGCCTTAGCCATAGGAGCAAGGCAGTTTGTTGTGCATGATGCAGCTGAGATGATTGTGTCATCAGCAGTAAGAGTGTCATTGTTTACGCTGAATACGATTGTCTTAAGGTCATTACCTGCGGGAGCAGAGATAACAACTTTCTTTGCACCTGCATCGATGTGAGCCTGGCTCTTTGCCTTTGAGGTGTAGAAACCTGTGCACTCAAGAACAACGTCAACACCGATTTCACCCCAAGGAAGATCCTTAGCGTCTTTTTCAGCATAGATCTTAAGAGTCTTGCCGTCAACAGTGATTGTGCCTGCTTCATCATCAGCACTTACGCTGTGAAGGCCTTCACCGATCTTACCGCAATAACCGCCTTGTGCTGTGTCATACTTAAGAAGATGAGCAAGCATTGAGGGTTTTGTAAGGTCATTGATAGCTACTACTTCATAACCTTCTGCGCCGAACATCTGTCTGAATGCAAGACGTCCGATACGGCCGAAGCCGTTAATTGCAACTTTAACTGACATAATAATTACCTCCAAAAAATAAATGTAATTAATCTTTTGCTCATATATATTACTCGATTTTATGAAATTTTTCAACTACCTTTTGAAAAAAATTTTCCAAAACTATAAATATTTGTAAATGTTCACAAAATATTGTTTATAACCGCTCAAAAGGGCATAATACTGACGAAAAAATATTTCGAAAGAGGTATCATTCCGATGCTCCAAACCATAGAATCTAAACTGCAACAACTTTCAAAACTTGAACCAACAATCGAAAATGAATTCAAAATACGCAGTTTGATTGCTGAAATTTCAGCAATGACAAACAATAATATACACGATGAGCATGACAAAAATGCTCTTTCAGCCTGTCTTTTAAGTCTGAGAAAACTCGAAAACAACAAATGCGCATGCGCAAAAAAATGCGACTACAGCTTTTTTGATATTGCAAAACTGCTTGAAAACATCTGTCTTTGCTCCGATATACTTCTTGCCGACACAGGAGTAAATCTGCATTTCGAAAGTGAAAAGGCGGAAATTTCATGCTGTCCGCAAATTATTATTGACGCTTTTCTCAATCTTATTTCAAACTCAGTAAAATTCGGCCGCGGAACCGAGATTGATGCCACACTCACAAGAAACAGCAGCAGAATCACAGTTATAGTATCCAACGACGGCGAATTCGATTTTTCCTCGGCATCACTCAAAAGCGGAATCAGAACCGCCCACAATGCCGCAAGGCTTCACCACGGCAGGTTGTTTTACTCCTCCTGCGACAAGAAGGTTCGTGCAGGCTTCTCCATTCCGTGCACACTTGAACCGACGATCAAGTTTGACATTCCTCCATTTTCGTTCTATCTTGAGGACACGTTTTCGCCTGTTCACATCGGACTTGCAGGACTGATATGATAGTGCTTGCCGTAAAATTAATCCCGCAGAGAAAATCTCATCCATTGTGCAATTATCATCCATTGTGCAATTATAAAGGTATATCTTCATATCATCATCCATGTAAGAACTTGAAAACTAACCATTATCACGTTTAATATCACTTCAATAATCAATATATATAATTTATATTTGACAAATATTTGACAAAATCCGACAACCATAGTAGAATATAAAGGCAGTCATATTCAATGGTTGCCCTGATGGGTACTGTATAGCGTAGGCGGTTGCTCCCCGAAAGGAGGCGATGGCATATGACAGTATTGGAAGTTATCGCACTTCTAAATCTGGTTATTGCTGTTGTTTCGCTTTGTCATGAGATTATCTCTGACAAAGATAATAGGGACAATAGGTCTTAATTTCTGAACATCTTCGGATGCGAGGAGTGTACTTTATGATTTAAATTAAAGCTACATAATAATTAAGAAACACCGCCAAACTTTCCCGGAGTGGCGGTGTTTCTTTTAACATCACATTCTATGGAAGCAACCGCTTATCGCAGTGCCCCTTGTATTTTTAGTATATACCACCCACCATTGTTTTGTCAAGACAAACGATGGTTTTTTATTTCTTATATCCATCACCAATTTTCAAAAATCAACGAAAATCGGCGAAAATTATAGATAAATCAAGCTGAACACAGATTTTTAAGCCAAATCATCTAAAAACGGTATTTGAAGTTCATGCGAACTTGTGATACAATTCATTTAACAAATCAAAGAAAGCGGTGATTAGTATGAAGTCCAAAACACTCGGAAAAATCATTCTTGCTGTTTCTGTTGGTATAATCGCAATTGTGTGGTTCTTTTATGATGACATCATGATGCTTTTAACAAAGCCTGAAAAACCAACCGCTTTCTATATTTCAACACTGCAAGCCGTGGTAGCCATTATTATACTCGGTACAGGTATAATATCATACTTATTGTTCAACAGACTCGGCGATACCGCTCTGTCAAAAAAACATATTATAGGCGGTGCGGCAATTATTATAATAATATTAGTTCTGCCATTTACTGCGATTAAACCAAGTACAACCATCACCGCCGACAGCATTATCGACTACTCTGTTGCAGGTGACATTTCGGAGATACACAAAACTGAAAATGCATGTTCTGCACATGTGTGTCTGCATCCTATGAAAGTCGGATATGAGATTTCGTATTCTCTTGCGTTTGATGATGGATATGAAATTCTTCTTTCAAAAGACACATCGAAATACTGGTGGAGCATTGTTACCGAAATTGATACAACCATAAACAAACACGACATCAAGAAAACCGTTGAAGGTTGGGAATTCTATGAAGAGGCTTACAGATATCTGGATTTTGATACATATGACGAGCAAGCAAAACAGATGCTCGATTTAAACTAAGTCAAAATCTCTAAAAAAGAGTTTTGAATATAAATAATAAAAAAACACATAGGAGGAATTCATTATGCAGTACAAAATTATCGGAGAACCGTTACCGGTCCTTATTTGCGATGTTATGCCGGGTGAATCACTCATCACCGAAAGCGGAAGCATGAGTTGGATGAGTCCGAACATGAAGATGGAAACAACAAGCAACGGCGGTGTCGGCAAGGCACTTGGCAGAATGTTTGCAGGCGAAGCAATTTTCCAAAACAGATACACAGCCATGGGAGGCCCGGGGCAGATTGCGTTTGCATCAAGTTTCCCTGGTTCAATCAGAGCAGTTAATATCACACCTGAAAACCAACTGATCGTTCAAAAAAGCGGTTTTCTTGCATGTGAAACAGGTGTTGAACTCTCGGTTCATTTCCACAAGAAAATCAGCACCGGATTTTTCGGCGGTGAGGGATTCATCATGCAAAAACTCAGCGGTTACGGAACAGCCTTCATTGAAATTGACGGCCATGCATGCGAATACACACTTGAAGAGGGTCAGTCAATGATTGTTTCATCAGGATATCTTGCAGCAATGTCTGCAAGCTGCAAAATGGAAATTGCCGCTGTTAGCGGAGTGAAAAACATGTTTCTCGGCGGCGAAGGCATATTCAACACAGTTGTTTACGGTCCGGGCAAGGTCATTTTGCAAAGCATGCCGAAAAATGTCATTGCAAGCAACTCGAATATGGCCGCCAAGGGATAAAGGGGAAAAGCTATGAAAGACAAATCAAAACTATATCAACGATTGCTTATTGCAATAGCTATAATTTTCGACATTACATTTACTGTTTTTTCCATATCATATATGCTGCAGGATTTTGAAATAACCAAATTTCCAATAACCGTAAATATTATAAGAGCATGTCAATTCATCTGCACTGTTTCAGTCATATGCGCAATTGTTTTTGCAAAGGCATCATTTACAAATGAAAAAGCGACTAAACGAAAGTTGTATAGTAAAAGTAGACACAAAGAAGAATGAATGATAAAATATATTCA
>JAMPDR010000022.1 GCA_023665555.1 Ruminococcus sp. | reverse complement strand
TCAAAGACTTTGAACCACTGTAGTTGCCTTTGAATGTGATTTTTACAGTTGCTTTTCCGATTGCTTTGTTTGCACTGTACTTTATTGAATAATCAGTATCTTTCTTCAGCGTTTTGCCGTTGCTGTCTTTTACTGTTACTGACGGTGTTTTTGCTTTACCATCATATACATATGATGTTGCTGACAGTTTGACTGTTGAAACCTTTGCAATTGTAACTGTTTTTGTCACTGTTCCGCAGACTGTGCATTTTGTTTCGGTTTTGCCTGCTTTGCTTGTTGTCGCTTTTGTGGTTGTGGTTTTTGTTTTGTGACCTGTTGCTTTAACTGTTGTTTGTGCTTTAATCACTGTTCCGCACTCTGAGCAGTGTGAACCTACCGTTTTACCTGCTGTAGTGCAGGTTGCGGATACCGCTTTGTCGGTGACAGGTGTGTGAGTCGTTTTTGCAATTGTTTCGGTATACGTGTCACCGCATGAACAGGTGTAGGTTTTTATTCCTGTTGAGGTGCAGGTGGCGGCTTTTGTTGTTTTTGGAGTGTAGTTGTGGGTGTGAGTTGATTCACTGAAGTGAATTGTAGCTTTTTCACTGAACGCCTCTTCTCCTAATAGAATTTTTTCCCATTCACTTTTTGAACCGCTATAGTATATATTTAGTATTGTATCCATTCTAGTGGCAACTAATGGATTATCTGTAAAAGCATAATCACCAATACTTATAACGCTACGTGGAATTGTAACATTAGAAAGTCTTGTGCAACCTCCAAACGCAAGAGCACCAATGGTTTTTACATTATTTGAAATTTCAATATTCGTAAGGTTGTAGCAATTGTAAAAAGAACTGTTGCCAATTTTTGTTACACTATTTGCCATTATTACACTTTTTAGATTTTCACAATATCCAAATGCAAACTCACCGATAGTTGTTACACTATTTTCAATAATATATTCCGTTAATTCTTTTCCTCTAGGATATTGAATTAATTGTGTTTTGTCTTTATTAAACAATACACCATCCATACTTGAGTAATTTGCATTACCTTCGGTTACATCAATATTTACAAGATTACAACAATCTAATAATGCATAATCACCAATACTTGTTACGCTGTCAGGAATTGTAATATACTTAAGGCTATTGCAATATTCAAATGAACAATCACCAATAGTTATTATACTGTTTGGAATTTCTATGCCTTCAATAAAAAAACACCAATAAAAAATAAAATCGCCTATGCTCGTCACACCATTTTCTATTACAACATTTTTAATGCCAGAATTTTCATAAAACGGAGAAATATTTCCCCCATAATAACCATAATTCCACATCTCGCCCTCACCACTAATAGTAAGAGTTCCATCATCATCCAGCGTCCAATAAACATTATCACCACACTGACCGCTTGTCGCTTCGCCTTCTGCACTTACAGTAAATCCGAAATCAACTCCTGCAAAATTCCCCATCGGCACAGAACAAAGCAACATAATTATAGTTGCTAAGCATGCGATTACTCTTTTCAATTTGTTGCTCATTTCAAACTTCCTCCTAAAAAATTACTTTGCACAAAATAAAAAGTGCGCCCAAACAAGACGCACCGAAAAATGCTTCTCATTTGTTGTCACACAAATTACATTCCATTTAGAGAATAGCTAAATAAGAGAAAGCACTTTTGCCAAAGTGTTTCCCTAAACGGAAGATTATGTAATTATGTGACACTGACATAATATCACAACGTGAATTAAAATGCAAGGTTTACAACCATTTTTTCTCTGCGGACTGAATCTTATCATCAGCACAATCCCCCAACGCATATGAGCCGCACGCAAGCACCTGCGGACTTAATCTTACCGCCGCGCACACACTTTCCCGCATCATAGCCGTGCGCAAGCACAAAAATACGCTCCGCCAAAACAGCGGAGCATATTCTTATGGGGATCAAACACGAAAGATTTGGGAATTATCATATCATTATATTATTCCGTTCTCATGGAATCAAGGTCGTTGTGGAGGACTTCAAGCTGCTTTTTGGAAAGTTTATAGCCAAATGCCAGCAGTACAAACATAATTATCAGCATGATTGCCGGCAGTATCGTTGCCGCGTCATAAAGCTTTGTCAATACCTCCGGCGGCTGTGATGCCAGCTTGCCGTCATAGCCGATGATGCCGAGGATTCCCGACGCACCTACACCTGCAATCGTCTGGCCAAGCTTTCTTGCAAATGAATAGAAACTGTAGGAAGTACCCTCTTCACGTCTGCCTGAAAGAAACTCTTGATAGTCGATTACGTCCATAACAAGCGCCCACACCTCAAGAACAAGGAATGTTTGACCTGCACCCGAAAGGAATACAAGAACAAGGAACACATACGGATTGCTGACCATCGGCGTGAAACGCATCAGATACATGATAATATTGATTGCGGCGGCAAACGCAAGACCAACTGAACAGATTTCTTTTTTGCCGAATTTTCTGATAAGTTTGCCCATGAACGGCAAAAACATTGCCATTGGGAGATAGGTGCAAATTGTTACAATACTGTAAAGTCCCGGGTTGCCGAAATAGTTTTTGAACAAATAGTTATACACGGTTTGTGTGTACATCTGGAAGCAGATGAGCAGCATTGAAACAATGCAAAGTACGATAAACGGTTTATTTTTAACAAGTACGCGCATTGTTTTCAAAACATTGTAGTTCTCCTGCTTTTGAGTCGGAGGTAACTGTACCCTTTCCTTAGTCAGCTTAAAGTGGACAGCAAAGATTACCACTGAAAGCAAGCAGAGGATACCAACGGAGGTTGAAAGTTTCGTTGGATCAAGTACTTTTGCTGATGTTCCGTCCGCGCCGAGAACGGTTGAATAAACCACGAGCGGAAGCAAAATCTGTGCAGGAAGTCCGCCGATGCCTGCACCGATGGAGCGCCACATTGAAAGCGATGAACGCTCGATCTCATCGTCGGTAATTACAGATGCCAGCGAACCGTACGGAATGTTGACACCGGTGTACATCATTCCATAGAGAATATATGTAATATAAGCATAAATCAAATATTGATTATCTGAAAGACCCGGTATTTTTGTGAACATGAGGAATCCGGCAACCGCCATCGGGAACGATGCCCAAAGAATATAAGGTCTGAATCTTCCGAATTTTGTCGGCTTTTTTGAATCAACAAATGCGCCCCATATCGGGTCATTGATTGCATCCCAAACACGGGCAACAATCATCAAAACGGTGATTCTCGCCGCGGAAATACCGAGAACATCGGTATAGAACATGTTGAGGAAAGCTGAAACCAATCCAAATGTCATAAGACCGCCCATGTCACCCATGGCATAGCCGATTTTATCCTTAAATTTAATTCCGTGTGTACTTATTTTCTCACTCATAAAATTTTCTCCTTTTTTATCAGATTCATGCATTGCTTCGTTCAAAGAAAAAATGCTTAGCGGCAAGCGCCGCGGGTCCGATAAATGTTATTTTGTCATTAAGCTGTGAAAGTTCAATTGTGTTTGAATTGAAATTGTTGTTATATCGTCTGCACTGTTTATAAAGTTTATCAGCGATGCTCACGTTTTCAAATGTCATGCCGAAAAGTATTATTTTCTCTGCATTAAGAATTGTTGCAGTGTTAGTCAAAGCAAGCGCAACCGAATCAATTTTTATATCCATAAGGTTACAGATGCTTTCATCACTGCTTTTGATAATTTCTTCAAACGTCATTATGCCGCCGAGTTCTTCAGTGATTGCCATTGATGAAACCTCTGTTTCAAGGCAGCCATAGCGGTTGCATCTGCACTTTTTTCCGTTGCGGTTGATGATGTAGTGGCCTATTTCAGCAATACCTGCGTCACTTCCGGAAAGCAGTTCTCCGTTCGCCGCAATAGCTGAACCGATACCGGGACCCCACTTTAAAAACAGGACTGAGTTTTCATATATTCTGTGACTGTAGATAAGTTCCGCAAGTGCAAAGGCGCGAACATTGTTATCCATCACAACAGGCAAACCGATTTCTTTCTCAAGTTTTTTTATCACGCAGTCATTATCCCAAAGTCCGATTTCGCTTTTTCTGACTGAGCCTATGACACAAATTGCCGTGCATAAAAACTTTGATTTTTCTTCATTCGACTGCTCGAACATCTTTTTTGAAACTGCAATCAGTTTGTCAACATTTCTGATATCATTAAAATTTTCGGATTCATATAATCTTCCGTCAAGTCCTGCAACCGAAACAGTAATTTTGTCAAGTTCCGCGTTTATGCAAAGAGCACGGTAATCGGCGAGTTTGAGCGATAGAAGTATCTTTTTTCGCCCTGCTCTTGCAACATCGTCAGCCTGCTCACCTTTCTCCTCAATCATACCCTTTTCAATAAGCTGATTGCATATTTTAGTGACAGCCGCCGGAGTAAGACCAAGAGTCTGAGCAATGTCTTTGCGGCTCATTGCACTGTTGTTGAGAAGATAAAGTATACTGCTGATATTTCTTGATTTTACTTCTTTAAAATTCAATCCGCTTTGCTCCATAGTTCACCTCATTTCACAAGCAGAGATATGCCGCTTATCAGCATCAGCGCATAAGTCAACTGCAAAAAAACGTTTCTGCTCATTTTTTTATATATCAGATTACCGACAACGAGCGCAGCTGCAAGTACCGCCAAGGATACGACAAGCAAAATTGCTAAATCTGCGTTAAAATATCCTGACTGAATATCGCCAAACATGATAATCGTGTTCAAAACGATCCACACTGCCGAAATTGTTGCGCGAAACTCGCGTTTATCCTTTATGATACCGCCGAGATATGTAACAAGCAGAGGACCTCCGCAAACGAACATTCCGTGGACGATACCAGAAACAATCAGCAAAGCGGCAGATACAACAATCGGAAACTGCTTATCCTCTTTTTTTGTATAAAACCTATATGCGTTGATTACTGCAAACACAATTACGACACAACCCAAAATCTTATACAGTAAGCCACCATCAGTACCGATAAGTTTGTTGAGGAAAAATCCTGCTATGATACCAACAAGCATAACAGCAACAATCTTTGCAAATTCCTTTTTATTCACATGCTTGCGGTCTTTCACGACGATGTAAGCCGAGGCGGCAATTCCGAGTACGTTCAGTATTGGTTTTGCCACATCATATCCGACTGACATAACCGAAAACGGCATTGCCAAAACCGTACCTGCAAAGCCTGTTATGCACTGAATGATATTTGATAGAAAGACGATTACCAGAAAAATAATTTTGCTTATCATCAGTAATCAAACACCTCTATGTCAAGCATACCTGCAAGTGCTTTTATTTCTTCACATACATCGCCGTAAACAACAGCAAAATGCGGTTCCCAGCCGTCTTTGACTGCTTTGTTTATAATATCTGCGGCATTGTTCTTAGTTTTCACAACAAGCGAAGTTCCGTTAAATTGCTTCGGTTTATCGAGAATTTCTCCGCTTGCGACAAACATCCTAAATTTTCCTTCTGCATCTTTGCCTATTCGGAAAACAGTTGCACTGTCATTAGACTTACATCCAAAATCAAGTGTCGGACCGATTTTTCTGTTGCAGTGAACATCGGCACATGCACCCGTATCCTCTCTTGCAAGCGAGCATGCCGCTGTTCCGCAGTGCCAAAAAGTGATTGTGTTTTCGCCCTCATCCATTGAAACGGGGTCACCGAAAAATGTTGGTGCATCAGTCAGGAACTGACCTGCAAACATCGACAATCCGCCGTAGGTATCAGCCTCACATGCGGCAGGAATACCAAGGTCGTTAAGCATTGCCAAAACTGCACAAACAGGTGTTCCGAATGCGGTGAAAAAGTCAGGCCAGCAACGTGATGAAACTGCGCCGATTTTGTTTTCTTTGCAGTAATCGGCATATGCTTTGTACAGTCTTGCAAAGTCGTTTCTGTTTTTTTCCGGCGTATTTTCAAGTCCGTTTATTCTGCTTTTTGCATCAGCAAGATATTCTGCAATATCTTCATAAGTGTAACTTTTTGCCGTATCAATAAGTTCTCTCGCTTCAATTGAGAGAAGATTCACACCGAAGCATTTGAGCATTTCAAGGTCGCCTGCTCTGCCGAATCCGAATCCTTGCGGAGTATGACCGATTTGCAGGAAGTTCAATGAACGCATGGCTTTTTTAAGCCTTGCAGCTTTCAGAACGGCACTGATTTTTTTCTCAACAACACCTTCACTCGGTGAGCCGAAAATATATTCAAAGTTCCTGCCGTAATTTTTCAGAGTATTGCCTGCTGAAAATGCCCCTGTGAGCGAGTTAAGGCGCAATCTGCCACCGTCAATCACCGGCTCACGCAGTGTCCATAAAAGAATCGGACAATCAAAGCGTTTGATAACCTCACTGATATAAGCACTGTTTGCAAAAGTAATGTTTTGAACTATCAGCAAATCAGGTTTGATTTCATCAAGAAATGCATTGAGTTTATCAATCGACAGCAGCATCTCATCAGGAACTTTCACACTGCCGTCAATTTTTTTCAGCAGTTCGGCTGAGTGTTCAAACTCCTTTTGTGCCGATTCAAGATGAAAGGTCGGCACACCTATCGGAATATATGCATATTCAAATTCATAGTCAATATTCATTTTTGCCTCCGAAACAAATTTAATATTTAAGTTCTTTATTCTCCCCTATCAGACCCGCATACGCTCCCTGTTTAATCAGCGGTTCACGGTCTTTGTGAGCGATTACCCACTTGTTTTTTTGCAAAAGCAGTCTGCTTTCAGCGTTGTCCGAAACCGGCTTTTTTTCAAGCGGAGTGTTTGTACCATTAAGCAGCACAACAACCGCTTTGAAGCCGTCATCACTGACTTTGCACGGACTCAGATGCAGCGTTGTTTGATACATTTCAATCGCAGTGCCTGCCGGAACAAAGAACACTTTTTCGTTTCCGACGTAAAACTTGTTATCCTTAATCTGCTTTTTCAATCCGAGAACAAGCATAAAATCTGTTACAGCAACATTGATCTCCGAGCATTTGTGATATTCAAAGCCGTTGTATGTACTGTTTCTTCCGTTACAATATCCAACTTGAATCGGCATGCCGCCGTACAGTATATTTTGCACATCATCAAAAAGCTGACCTTGCTCCATACGCGAATCAGACGGAACATAGATGTTGTTTTGTTTCGGAACGGCTGTTTCGCTTTTCATGTAAGATATCCATGGTGAAAAATCAAAACCATCAATCACTGCGCCGTAATCTTCAAACTCACTGTCAAACACGGAGTATATTTTTACATCGTTTACCTTGTTAAGCCTTTCAAGCATCATAATCGCCTCTTACGATTTTATAGGTGGCTCGCCAGTCCTCTTTACCGATGCCTGCTTCAACACCCTTATCATATATTTTTTTGACCATTTCCATAACAGGCATTTTGAAATTTGCCTGTTCGCTCAAACGCTGACAGATACCAAGGTCCTTATGCTCATTTTCAAGCGAAAATGCAGTTGTCCAGTTTTCGTTTTTCAAATTCTGCCACTGACCGTCAAGATAGAAACACTGACCTCCGCCATAGGATATTGCAGTATAATAATCATCAACGGAAAGTCCCATTTTCTGAGCAAGCAGCATTGTTTCATTGACACCGTTTTGTATCTGAGCAACAAGCGCATTATGGCATATTTTCATAACCAGTCCTTTGCCATTTTCGCCCATACGAATAATGTTGCAGCCCATATATGAAAGAATCGGCTTAATAGCAGGGAAAAGTTCTTCTTCACAGCCGACAAGAATACCGAGTGTACCGCTGATTGCGGCAGGCTTTGATTTAACAACCGGAGCATCGGCAAACTGCGCGCCTGTTTTCTTAACTGTTTCGGCAACCTCAACTGAAACCGACGGATCAATTGTGCTCATGTCAATGCAGATCATGCCCTCATGAAGTTTCGGCAAGATCTCTGCATAGACCGCTTTAACATGTTCTGACTTTGGTACCATTGTGATAATAACATCTGCATTTTCTGCAACCTCAATGTTATTCTCGCAGGCAACCGCGCCAATAGATGCAAGTTTTTCAACTTGTGCTTTATTCAAGTCACTGACATAAACCTTATCATCGTGCTTTTTTACAATATTCTCACACATGGACTCGCCCATAATACCGAGTCCGATAAAACCAATTTTCATTGCAGTATCTCCTCAAGTCGATTAATCAGTGATTGTGTTATCCCATGCGTTCTGGAATTTAACAAGGCCGTAATCTGTGAACGGATGATAGAAGCTGTCTTTAAACACCTGTAAACCGGCGGTAACAATATCCGCACCTGCAACGGCGCAATCAACAAACTGCTTGCCTGTTCTTACGGCGGCGCAAATTATCTGTGTCTTGCCGATAAAGCCGTAGTTTTCATAAATTGAAACAATATCCTGAATATATTGAACACAATCTTCACCGCTGTTTTCTTTCCAACCGATGAACGGTGAAACAAACAGAGAATTATTTTTTGCAGCAATAAGTGCCTGTGAAGCTGAAAAAACAAGAGTAAGATTCGTTCTGACACCCTTTTGCTCAAGTCGTCTTGCTGCGGCAATACCAGCCTCGGTGCAAGGAATTTTTATAACAAAATTCGGACTCATTGCGGCAATTTTGCTACCCATTTCAACCATTTCATCGGCACTGTCAAGATGCGGATTGATTTCAACCGATATCGGGAACTTATCCCAACCCTCGATTCCTTTTTCCTTTGCAAACTCAGCAAGTTCACCGATAACTGTGAAAAACGGCTTGCCCGAATCCATAATATGCTTCGGATTTGTTGTAACACCGTCAATACCGAAGGTGTCATAAGCCTCTCTGATCTCATCAATTTTTGCACTGTCTAAAAAGTATTTCATAATTTTGTCCTCCAAAAAAATATTATTTAATCTTGTTTAACGCAATAAGACTGTTAAAGTCTTTCGCATTTTTTCTGATAAATATCGGGATTTCTCCGACAGGGGCAGATACCGTATATACTCCGCCGACATATTCTTTTTCGCTCCACAGGTGTACCCATTCATCATCGGGAAGATACACTTCTCTGCTTTTAGCATTTGCCTTTAAAATCGGGGCGACCAAAATATCTCTGCCAAGCAGGTATTCGTACACCTCATTATATGCTTTGCTTTCATTATAATAGAAAAACAGCGGTCGTATAACACCAACACCTGATTCAGCGTTGTATTTAACACACTCTTTAATATACGGTTTGAGCGCACTGTGTATCCTGCTCATTTTTGCATGGTGCTTTAAAGTCGCTTCGCTATGGTCAAACTGCGCATTTGCATCGGGATTCAATCCCTCGTGTCCGCGCAAAAGCGGAGTGAATACGTTCATTTCGCACCAACGCATGAACAATTCCTCAGAGCGTTTGAGGTTCAGAAACGTTGTATATCCGCCGATATCGGAATGTGACAAGCCATATCCGCAACACGTCAGCGACAAAGCCGCAGGAATAACACTCGGCAAACCAAAATCAATTGAATAATCAACATGGTTGTCACCGTTCCACATCATGGTTGAATATTTTTTCGTATCGGTATATCCCGCCCTTGTAAAGAACATTATCTCACCGAGTTTACCACATTCTTCAACTGCCTCACGGTTAAGCTTTGCCCAACGTGCCGGCCATGTGTTATGCACAAGTTCGGGGTCTTCACCGCTGTAAAGCACACAATCTGTCGGAAGATACTCACCGAAGTCAGCCATCCAACCGGAAAAACCGAATTCAATCATATTTTTCTTGATTATGTTTTTTATCCAATCACATGCATCGGGGTTAGTGAAGTCAAGCATAGCCGCAGGGAACGTTGTGATTTTAACATAGTAATCGTTTCCATCTTTGTCCTTAACGCAATAGCCTTTTTCGTGAGCCTCTTTATATAGCGGTTTCTCCACTGCAAGGAACGGATTGATATATCCGAGCACTTTTATTCCCTTGCTGTTCAGTTCTTTTATTTTCAAGTCAAGTTCCGGATAAAGTTCTTTATCCCATTGCCAGTTCCACTGAAGCTGTTTGCCGACTGCGGTTACACGTCTGCCCTCCCAATCTTGAATCCAAACGCCGCAAACATCCGTTCCGCATTTTAGGCAGTCATCAACCTTTTTCATCATAATATCAGTACCGCCCTGTATGCCAAGTATCGCACCGTCATAAACCCATTCGGGAAGTTCCGGCTGTCTGCCGAGAAGTAAGGTTAAATCAGAAATCACGCTTTCAAAATCATCATCGAAACCGATATAGAAAGGAGCGATACTGTCAGTTTTGATAACATGACAATCGTCGTTTGTAAAATCAAATTCAGATCTCGCTGTGCTCTCACTGTGAAAATAATACTTCTCCGAACTTAAAAATGTCGGCTCAGCATAGTATGTTTCATAGCTTGAGAACTTTTGCTTTTTGGTTGTATTTTTTATACCGAAAACCTGTTTGATAATTTTCTTTGCAGTCTGCAAGCCGTTTATATGCTCGGCAACCCAAGCATTGACCTTTTTTCCGCGCAAATTGAATTCAGTGAAATTCTCTCCGCAACCATATACGGTTTCTTCCCGTGTTGCAGGCAAACTTATCCACATGCGATTGAAATCATCCGATGTAACAGGTTCAATCTTTATGCGGCTTGCGTTTTCGGCAGTTATGATAAACTCAATCTCGTCAGAAGTGATAATCAGTCTATCGTTCTCAACTGTAACACTTTTAACAGCTATCTTCTTTTTAAAATCAATCTTCTCTTTGATTTTAAACGAGCCGTGCCACATAGAATAATCATTAGAACCTTTTCCGAGAGTGCATAAATAATCACCGGTTTGCACTTTGAAAACAGGCTTATCATTATATAAAATCTCAACACCGTTTGATATACTGTGAAATTCCAAAACTCAAACCTCCTTGATAATTAGTTAACTTAGTTAATCAATTTTGTTAGACAGCCTCACCGAAGTCACTTTAAATTCAGTTACTGTTTGTAATATACTTTGATTTTAACTTCGCCATAATTAATTAACGTTGTTAATTAATTATATGTGACTGTATTCTGTTTGTCAATATAAAATGCCGAAATTATACAAACAGACTCAGACTGTCTACAGATGCATGTGTGAGTTATGATCGGCTTTATAAATCTTTCAAGATTTTTAAATTGCCCCACTTCACTTGCTGATTTTACCGCATACGGCAATAAGTTTATCAAACCTAATTTTCTTCACTTAACCTTCACACTCTTAACGGCCGAATATGCACTATAAACCTTAATCTTGCCGACCGTTTTATATGCACGGATTTTAAAATAATATGTTTTGCCCTTGGTAAGCCCGCTTTTTTCATACTTCGCTGATGCACTCGATTTGACGGATGCAATGTTTTTAAATGTTCCGTCCTTACTTGTTGACATGTATATTACATATCCGCTTGCACCGCTCACCTTGTTCCAGGTTATCGTTGCTTTTTTACTGCCTGCGGTTACTTTGAACGTTGGAACGGTAGGCAGAGTGGCAATTGAGATATCTCTATATGAGTTGCTGAAGTAAGTCGTCTTATTAACCTTGGCATAGGCTTTCACGGCAAACTTATATATTGTTGCAGATTTCAGTTTTTTGATTTGATAGTTTGTTTTGGTTGTACTGTAAAGTTTGACGTATGTCTTTTTCTTTGAGTCATATTGATATACTGTGTATCCGGCTGCACCTGTAACTTTGCTCCATGTAAGTTTGACTGACGAGGTGGTTTGTGATGCTGTAATGACATTCGGCTTATTAGGCAGAATTTTAAAGGTAAGCTTTTTAGTGCCGCTGTAGTTTCCTTTGAAGGTAACATTAACACTGTAAGTGCCGATATTCTTTCTTCCGCTGTCATATTTCAGTGTATAATCTGTACTGCGTTTGAGCGTTTTGCCTTTACTGTCCTTGATTATCACTTCCGGAGTTTTGACCTTTTTGTCATATGAAAAATAGGCGGCAGAAAGTTTAACAGAAGCAATTTTCGGAATTACCGTTGACGTAATTGCCTTTTTACAAACGGAGCAGGTTGTACCGTAGCTTCCGTTTTTGCTTGTTGTTGCGGCAGTTTTTGTGTTCTTTGTTTTGTGACCAACAGCTTTGATTACAGTTTGTGCTTTCAGTGTCTTTTTGCAAACGGAACATTGTGAACCCTCGGTTTTTCCGTCAGAGGTGCATGTTGCCGCAACTGCTTTCTGCGTGACAATTTTATGGCCTTTGGCAGGTATGCTTTCCGTTGCAACAGTCTGCTTGCATACAGTACAGTCACGATGTCTGTATCCGCTGTTTTCACAGTCGGGAACTTTATCCGTTATCCATGATGATGTCTTATGTCCAACAGCACCAATTTCTGATTTTTCAATATAATCACAGTTTAAGCATTTTCTTTCACGCACTCCGTTTTGTGTGCATCCCGCCGCCTGTATTTCTTGCCAATCTGTTAAATCGTGATTAAGTTTAGGCGATACGACCTCACTATAGCTGTTTCCGCATGCTGAACATGTGTAAAGATCCACTCCCTCTTTTACACATGTAGGCGACATATGTGTGACGGTATAATGATGTCCCAAAGGTGCGGATACCTCAAATTGAAGCACCTGTTTGCATACGTTGCAAGAGATGTGGCGCTGACCGCTGTTTGTGCAATCGGCAACAGCGTCAACGATCCAATCGCTGTGCGTATGCGCTTTAAGCGGTATTTCAACCGTTTCAATTTCACCGCATGTTGAACATTTAGCTGTTTTAGTTCCGATATTTGTGCAGGTCGAATCTGTAAAATCCATAATAATGCTTCGATCGTGTCCAAGCGGTTCAACTATAGAATTAATGTAATAATCATTGCAGTATTCACAAATATGTGTAGTATATCCTTCAAAATTACATGTCGGCGGTGTTACCACTGTGTAATACTTGTGATTATTCTTTTCAATGGTTTCATGGCCGTAAACCCATTGCCCGCAATCAATGCAGAATATACCCTCGGTAAAGCCGTTTTCTGTGCATGTGGCAGGTTTTATGTCAGCATAAACAGAGTGCTCATGATTGCAAGCGTTCTGATTTTTATAATAGAAAACGCTTTCGTTTTCAATCTGAATAGAATGAACCGAAAGCGTTACATATTTGATTGACAGTGATGAACAGAGCAGTGCCATGCAGAACAAAATAAGCTTTTTTATGACAGGCTTATTCTTTTCGAACATAGACTTCGACACCTTTCAGCACAATTTGACAAAATTTTACAATTGTTACTGATAATTATATCAGTCTGAAAAGTGAATAACAATAAATATTTAAAATAATTTATAGTTTGTTAACATTAAAGAACAAATTATCGACATAATTTATAGACTTTTTCATATGTCATATACGATACGCACCAGTTTTGCAAACCTCAATTTTTTCAATATACGGTTCTTTCCTGCATTGCTCAATCACAAGCTGTAATCTATCCGTAACAACCGCTTTTTTGAAAATTGCAATTTTTGAAAAGCCTACTACTGTGCCACTGTAAACACATTCGTCATTCGCATAAATTTTAAAACTTTCTATTCGCTGTGATTTGGTCGTGTCCTCACTGAAACGAATTCTGTCAACCGATTGCTTTTCAAAGGATATGTCAAATTTCATTTTGTCATCAGAAACTGTGCAGCAGCTTTCTATTACGCACTCATCCTCTTTTCTCAGCCACTCTCCCATCTGCTTAAGACGGCGCACATCAGCCTTGCAAAACTGCCCCTTTTTATTCGGCGGTATGTTCAAAATCAAAAGACTGTTACTACCGACTGAACCATAATATATTTTCATCAAATGTTTCAGTGACTTAAGCGTAAAAATTTCTGTCGGATGATAAAACCATCCTCTTCTGATTGAAACATCGACCTCTGCGGGATACCAGATAAAAGAATCATAAGAAGCAAGAAAATCCCTTGAACCAATGTCCGCCGCCATAACATCCTTGCTTCGCTTTTGGAATTTTTTCATGTTATCATCGCTTTGAAAATTTGCGGCAATATTCTGCACTTCATATTGGAACTTCGGAACAACATTCCACTCACTTTCTCGTGCTATCCCGCTTTCGTTGCCAACCCAACGCACATCAGGTGCACAGTCAGACAAAACAATGTTCGGCTGAAGTTTCAGTGCCGTTGACCATATGCGTTCAAAGTCATATTTCTGCTTTGGCTTTCCGTCCGCATCTGAACCGCATGCGCCATCGAGCCAGAGCATGAAAATCTCACCATAATTTGTAAGAAGTTCTGTAAGCTGTTCTATGTAAAAATCGTTATATGCATCCGTTCCGTAAAGCGGACTGTTTCTGTCCCACGGTGAAAGATATACTCCAAATTTCAATCCGTATTTTTCACATGACTCTGCCACCTCTCGAACGACATCGCCTTTGCCGTTTTTATATGGACTGTTTCTTATGCAATGCTCGGTCGTTTTTGTCGGCCAAAGACAAAATCCGTCATGATGCTTACACGTTAGCACCACACCCTTCATTCCTGCCGCTTTAATCGCTTCACACCACTGATCGGTATCTTGTGATGTAGGGTTGAAAACTGACAGAGATTCTTTACCGTCGCCCCACTCCTTACCTGTAAACGTATTCACTGTATAATGCACAAAAGCATAAAACTTAATATCCTGTATCATCAATTGACGCTCATTAGGTACGATTGATGTATAAATATCCAGTCTTTCCTGCTCAGTCATATCTGTTCACCTCAACTTTTCACTCCACTCTTTTTCGCGAAAGCCTGTCAGCACTTCATCATCTGCCACTATGATCGGACGCTTAACAAGCATACCGTCTGTTGCAAGCAATTGCAACTGTTCATCCTCACTCATTTGAGGAAGTTTATCTTTAAGATTCATTGATTTATAAAGTAAACCGCTGGTATTGAAAAACTTCTTCAGCGGCATACCGCTTTGTTGATACCACATTTTCAATTCATCAAATTTTGGATTCTGCTCTTTAATATTTCTTGATTCAAACTCAAATCCGTTTTCTTCAAGCCACTTTTTTGCTTTTTGGCAGGTGCCGCATTTAGGATATTCTATAAATAACATTTTCATTCTCCCTTTATTTGGTTGTTTTCTGTCTGTTTTTCTTCGGTTTCGGCAAAGGAAGCTGTTTCGCAGTTTTCCTCACAAGTTCAGTCAAAAACTCCCCGTTGTCAACATCCTCAATCAAAAAATGAGGTTTTGCTCCATTATACGGAGATCCTGTTAACATATCAGGTGCAATAGATATGCCTGCTTCGGTAATTTTGATAAAGAGCTGATTATCACAAATAACACCGAAAATTTTTGAGTCGCAATATATACCATATTCGCCAAACATCTTTTTATATGTAATTTCTCCTGCATCTGCAATCTGATCTGCAACATATTTTACAAATTCAATATTCGAAGCCATACGTTTCTCCTTTCGTTATTTCATTGTTCAATCAGGATTTTGAACACTATCTTTCTCACATTAACATCTTTATCCGCACTGAGTCCTGGAAGATGCGCATCATTGGGATACAAAACTAAAAATGTATTTTTTGTCAGAACAAAATCAAAGGCGGCATCACCCTCATAAAATGCAATATCTTCCCCTTTGGTATAACGCTCTTCGACCATATCAACTTTTTCAAGTTTCGCCCAACGTATCTTTTCGATTCCATTTGCGATATACTGCACATCAATATACTTTTTATGCGCCTCAAACATCATATCGGGTGTTTGCGGCTTTGAACGGTATGACTGAACCATTGCAAAAACTCGCTTTCCGTCAATTTCATATCTTCCGTCGGAAAGTTTTTCAGCATTAAATTTTTGAACAAACTCTTCAACTTTTTTCAAAAGCGGCAATTGCTCAAAATAATCGGAAATATTATGAATATCATCAAAAATCATAGTTAACATCCTATCAATAAAATTATCATATTAGATACTTATATTATAAGTGATTTCTTAAATTAAATCAACCTGTAATAACCAACAGGAGTGTCCAATATGCGGGGAAACACATGGCAAATGGCTCTATCGGCGAAACTTTCTTTCATTACGATTATGTCATTAAGGTTGCGAAAAAAATAAATACGCGCTATAATTATGACAGTAATAATTAAATGGGAAGTGAAGATCATGATTAAAATACTTCTTGTTGAAGATGACATGAACATCGTAACTGCTCTTTCGGAAATCCTCTCAAAAGAGAGCATCGCCGTTGACTATGCTACGGGACAAACTGCCGCTCTTGAAAAGATTGCGAATACAAGCTATGATCTGCTGCTGCTCGATATTTTTCTTGCAGACGGCAACGGCTTTGCAGTATGTTCGGCAATCAAAGCAAAATCAGATACACCGGTTATTTTCCTCACAGCGTCAGGTGATGAATACAGTGTCGTGACAGGACTTGACATGGGCGCTGATGATTACATTGAAAAGCCTTATCGTCCGCGTGAGCTAATTTCGCGAATCAAATCGGTTTTGAGAAGATACGGCAAAACTCAGTCAATTGCTTCTTTTGGCAATGTAACAGTTGACATGGATAAAGGTATTGTCACAAAAAACGGAAAAGATGTTTTTCTTTCCGCACTTGAATATCGTCTTTTTCTTGTGTTTCTCAACAATCCGGGAGTGGTGCTTTCAAGGGCAAACCTGCTTGCTGAAATTTGGGATGTTGCAGGTGACTTTGTCAATGACAACACACTCACCGTATATATCAAACGACTGCGTGACAAAATTGAAGACGATGCTCAGAACCCAAGCATAATCCGCACCGTCAGGGGACTCGGATATATGCTCGGCGAATAAACAATGAAAGGTGAATTTTCTATGAAAATTATGAGAAACCCCGAATTCAAAAGATCCGCTGTTATTATATCGGTAATCTCATCTGTACTTATTCTCATCGGTTTCATTGTTAATATTCGCTGCGGACTTTATACATCCGCCGTCTGCATAATTTTTATTACTGTTTCATGGATATCAGCGGCCGCGAGATATGAAAAAATGCGGTTTCTGACTGACAGCATTGACAACATTCTGCACGGCAAGAGCGATTTCACAATAAGCGAAGTGCATGAGGGTGAACTGTCAATACTTGAAAATGAAATCAAAAAAATGATTATCCGACTTCGTGAGCAGGCTGAGGAACTGCAAAAACAAAAGATATATCTGTCAGATTCAATTGCAGATATTTCGCATCAGCTTCGAACACCGCTGACAAGCATCAATCTTGCACTGTCGCTTTTGCAAGCACCTGATATAACCGAAGATAGACGCATCGAACTGATAAACGAACTAACAAAACTGACTCGCAGAATTGACAGACTTGTGACAACACTTTTAAAAATATCAAAAATAGACGCAGGCACCGTTACTTTTGAACAAAAGGAAGTCAGTGTCGAGGAACTTATATCCAAATCGTCAGAACCGCTTGCAATTATGCTTGACGTCAGAGAGCAAACCATGGAACTTGACATCCGCAATGAAACATACACGGGCGATCTTGCATGGACAATTGAAGCAATCGGAAACATATTGAAAAACTGCTCAGAACACACACCAATTGGCGGCAAAATCAGCGTTTCAGCATGTGAAACACCTGTTTTCACAGAGATTATCATTACTGACAATGGCTGCGGATTTGAAAAAGATGACATTCCCCATCTATTTGAACGGTTTTATAAAGGCAAGAATTCTTCAGTAAACAGTTTTGGCATAGGTCTTTCGTTAGCACAAGCTGTTATTATCGGTCAGAACGGAACAATCAAAGCATCCAACGCACGCGGAGGCGGTGCAAGATTTACTATAAGATTTTACAAGACTACGGTTTAAGACAAAAATCTGTAAAAAAAGACTGCAATTCTAACCATACAGGTTAGTTGCAGTCTTTATTACTTTTGTTATGACGTAACTTTCAGCTTCTCTATCTTAACTATTACAGCATCCTCATATCCTCCCAGTACTGATTCATCATTCCGGGATACATAATATATCTTTAAAAGATCTCCGTCATTGAACGGTTTTTCATTAAAATCCTCAATATGATATCCGCGATTGTTATAGTTTTTGCTTTTGCAAATAAACTTTGCCTTTCCAACGCTAAACTCAATTTCTGCATTAGATACATCATCTACGGAAACGTATCCGTTTGCAACTTTATAATTATTATTCTTATATTGATTTACAAAATAATTGTTGAAATAATCATTACATTCAAAGCCGATATTCACAACACAAAAAAGCATAAAAATAGTTAATATAATTGAAGCACCTATCTTGAACTTCTTCTCATGTTTATCCGATGATTTAAGTTGAACTGCAAGGAATACGAAAAGCAAAATCGGCACAATATTAGAAATAGCTGACACTATTCTTGATGTAAATATACTGTCGTTCATTACATCATACAGTACTTCTGTCATGTATACTCCTCCGGCAGATATCTTAGTGAAGCTTTAAATCTATCCGCAGTTTGCTTATGTTTTAGATAATATTCATCTTAAAACTTCAATCATTCTGTCCGGATAGTTTCCGATAAGTGCATCCACACCCATTTCCGAAAGACGCTTGATGTCCTCATATTCATTAACCGTCCATGTGTTGATTTCACAGCCTGCACCGTGCATTTCAGCAACAGTTTCTTCAGAAAGGAATCTGAAAATCGGATGACAGCACTGAACGTTGTTATCGGCAGTGTATTTTCCATAGTTAATAAGCCAGCTTTCAGAAAGGAAGCCGCGCTTGATTTCAGGAGCAATTTCCTCACATCTCAAAACAGTGTAATGATTGAACGACGAAAGAATAATCTTTTCCTGCAAGCCATACTCCTTGATCATGTCAATGACGCGTTTCTCAATTGTTGGATATTCAAATATACCTGTTTTAAGTTCGATGTTTGTTATAATGTCAGTATCTTTCACAAGTTCAAAATATTCACGTAAGGTCGGAATACCGTTAAAGCCGTATACACCTGTGTAAGTTGCTGACGCGTCAAACTGCTTAAGCTGCTCATAGGTCATATCTCTGACAAGACCCTCACCGTTACATGTGCGCTTGATATCCTCGTCATGAATAATCACCAGCACGTTATCTTTTGTTAAATGTACGTCAAGTTCAATTCCGTCAACACCGATTTCAACTGCCTTTTGAAAAGCAAGCATTGTGTTTTCCGGATATTTTCCGCTGAATCCTCTGTGTGCAAAAATTTTCGACATAAAAGTCACTTCTTTCAAGATTTTATAGGCATTTCTCACCCGAAATGATTATACTCATATTTTCTCAACAATCAATAGTATTTTATAAAAATCTTCAATCATCACCGCATTGAATTTCCTACTAATAAAAAAGAACAGACTTTTGAAGCCTGTTCTTTTTATCATCATTTATTTGCAGCTTTCGTCACAATCTCAATCAATTCCCTTGTCATTGCGTCAATATTGATTTGTGACGGGTTTCCGCTGATTTTTTCAACCTTTTCCTTGTATTTCTCCTGCGTTTCGCGGTCTGTCATTGAAAGCAGATACCAAAAAGTGTCGGAATAAATGCCCATGTATGCAGAGGTGTTCTTTTTGCCCCAAATGGTTGTGCCATCCTCACTGGTTCCCGTGAAAGTGAGCACACCCTCGGAAAGTTCCCAATCCCATGCAACAGCAGGATAAATCGTGTATGTTTTTCCGTCAAGCAGCATACTGTATGAGGTTTTATCTTTCTTTTCAAAATTCAGCTTTGAAATATTAGTCTTGCTCTCAATGTTCTTTTTGCTGATCGTCATACCATCAAAAATCGAAATCATTTGAGATACATTTCGCTCAATCGCCTTGGTATCATTCGGATCACCGCTGTTGTCAAATACAACAACGTCCCAATTGCCGTACATATCATCTGCCTTGACAGCTTTAAGAACGCTCTCACCGGCATATACCTCAGGCACTGCAAGCGGCCAATCATCCGCTCCAAAAAAAATCTGCCTTATTTCAAGTGCGGGTGCAGTGTCTGCCTTAAGTTCATTGTCTGCCGCATATTTGTCACCTGTAACAATTTCATCTTCAACCTTGTAATATGCCCTTGCCTGCGATGCCATGAACCATTTTCCGTCACTGCTTTTGATAATGCTCGGAGCACCTACAGCCGCTTTACCGACATCAGTATATGAAACACCGCCGCCACTGCTCATCACAAAATTATAGCCGCCAATAACTTTCAAACCCTTTGTGTATTGATTGTTTTTCTTTGACTTGCCAAATTCACTCATCGACTGAGAGTTAAAATCAAGATAAGGCCCATCAATGGATTTCGACCTTGCAACACGAATGTTATAGTTGGTCTGTTCATCTCCGTAGGTCATGAACAGATAGAAATACTCAGTATCTTTGTTGTAGACGATATCAGCGGCGGTGACCATACTGCCCTCTTTTTTGCTGAGTGCAGGCACCTTTCCCGGATTGGCAATTAGCTTTCCTGTCTGATATATATCAGAACCATGGATGGTTGACATTGCATCGCCGTTTTTGCTGATATCACTCGACTTTTTGAGTTTACCTGTTTTATAGTCGAGTTCCAAAAGATAAATTCCGCCGTTCATCTTATCTTTTCCGAAATATGAACCGTATGCCATATACATCTTTTTGCCGTTGACAAGTACACTCGGATGCGCGGCAAAAGCAGGATCGTAGCTGTTGCTTTTGGCATCGGCACATGAACTGATGATTACACCTACATCGGTCCACTTTTTATCTTTAACCGCTGTTTCTAAATTCTTGGTTTTAACACAGAAAATCGCCGATTCATTCACATTTGATTCTTTGATCAGAGAGAAATAGAGATAATAGTATGAGCCTGCTTTAACAATATCCGGTGCAGTCGGCTTTTTACTGTCAGTTTTAGCCTTTTTGCTGTTATATCCGTGTATCTGTGCCCACTTGCTTACACTGCTGAACTGTGATAAATCCATTGCTGAATCGGATTCACTGTCAGACTTAAAATATGATGTGCGACCGCTCCAGTTAATAAGATCCTTTGAGCGTACAACTGCATTATCAGAGCCGAAGCAATAATACCAACCCGATTGTTCATCATAAATAATCGACGGATCCTTTATATCATAGGCATCACTGCTGCCGAGATATTCATTATCAGCAGGATTTTCAATACGAGGCTCAGACGGGAAAGATACCGAAGTTTTCTCTGTGTTTGATGACGGACGCTTTCCCTTTTTAAATTGAGCAATAATTGTCAGCTTACTGTCAACTTTGGTCTTATATTGAAGCATATCAACTTCATCTGTAACGTTGATTCCGTTGACAAACAGCTTAGACAAATTGTAATATTTCGAATCCGTTCGTTCAGGATTGATGTTAAGTGTAATTGTATCTCCGCGCTTGCATATAACCTTAAATTTATCATCTTTGCCAACAGTTTCACGGTTTTCAACTGTGACAACACCATGATCAAAGCTTTCAATAAAAACGGGAAATTCCGTTTCCCTCATATATTTGAAGTACATGACAAAAACCGCAGCAAAAAGCAGTGCAACAGTCAAAATATAAGGCATGACTTTTTTCATTCTCAGATTACCCTTTCTACGAAATATAAATTTAACTCAAAATATCTAACTCCGAATTACATGATAATAGATATGCATTTTATTCTACGGTAAGTGATGAAATAACATCGGAATAGATTTCAACCGCATTGTTGAA
This sequence comes from Ruminococcus sp., assembly GCA_023665555.1. Lineage (GTDB taxonomy): Bacteria > Bacillota > Clostridia > Oscillospirales > Acutalibacteraceae > UBA6857. Next base: position 13,929 of record JAMPDR010000022.1, on the reverse strand, counting down.
AAAGTTGCGTTTGACCAATTCAACCTGCGATTTATCGGCGACATACAGTGTAAGCTTAAGCATTTCAGTATCAACATCAACAACAGTAAATGTCACATGATAGCCATGCTCAAGCGGATCAACTTCAACCTTGCTTTCGCGCTTGATTCTTTCGCGTGCAAGGATTCTCAGCGCGGCACTGACAGCCTTTTCGCGAATTGAGCGAGGCAGTGACCTTTCAATCTCCGCAACATCATACATGGCCCTCGGTGTAATTTCAAGCAATTCATCACTGTTTTGCATCGTACATGTGATTTTTTCCGCTTTAATAAGTTCACTGATTGCCTGATTAGCCTCAAAATAATTCGCAATTGAATATTCCTGCAAAATCTCATTGATGGTTGTGCGCGTCAGCGGCTGATTCAATTTTTTCAAAAGATAGCACACAAGCAACTTTATTTCAGCTTTTTCACGAAGTCCGCCCGGCGCAATACCCTCACTGAAAGTGTTCTGTTCCATATTACAATCGTTCTCAGACTCATTATAATGAGTCCGACCTTTCCACTTAATTACATTTAACTAAACATTTGTATTTTACCATATATAGGCAAAAAAATAAATACATTTTCCGCAAATAAATAATTACAAAATTGACATAATTTCTTCTAAACTGCCGATTATGTATGTCGGTTTAAGTTCAGTATTGTTTTCAGCTGCACTTTTGTTGAACCAAATGCAGTCAATACCCGCTTCGAGCGCACCTTTTATGTCTGACGACAGCGAATCACCTATCAGAACAATCTTACTTTTATCTGTTTCTTCAATGCGTGAAAAAACATAATCGAAAAAATTCCTGTCAGGCTTTTGCATGCCGATGGTTTCGGAAATAAACATATCACTCATTAGCTTATCAAATCCGCCGCGCGACAGCCGGCTTTTCTGTGTAAATTCAATGCCGTTTGTAACAATATATAATCTGTATTCTTCTTTTAGTTTTTCGCAAATTTTATATGCGCCGCTGACAACATTAGAACCGCCGCACAAGTTTCTTTCATATATGTCGTTAACCTGTCTGGGTGCATAATCTGACATAAAGTTAAACCGCTCAAAAAGCTTGTGAAAGCGCATATTTTTGATATCCTCTTTTGTTATCCTGCCCTGCTCATGCTCTTTCCAAAGTGCAGAATTTATCTTTGAATATGTGGCAATAATACTTTCATCAGACGGCAAATCACACTGTTCAAGCGTAGTTTTCAATGCATCATGCTCATCTTGATGAAAATCCAAAAGGGTATCATCAACATCAAAAAGTATGGTTGTGTATTTTTTCATTGTATAGATTCCTCCGATGCTTAATATTGCTCTGATTCAGCATATTCGCATCTTCATTTTCTGTATTACTATATTTACTTAAAAAGCGACTGCCTTTCACAGACAGCCGCTTTTATTCATTTTATTGTTCTTCCTCTGTTTCGGTTTCTTCCGGTATTACAGCATTTGCTTTGCGTTTTTTGCTCAGGAAGTAACCTAAGAATCCGCCGATTGCAATGATTGATGTTGGTGTTGCAACGGCCGCCTGCGGATTTTCTTTAATAACCGCAACCGTCTTTTCAACGAAAGAATCACCGTCATCATCTGTATCACTCAAAATAGTACCGAGAGATTTTGAAGTGACTACATTGCCGTTTTCATCAGTAGGATAAGTCTGATCAAACAAATCGTTGAGATATTCAAAATCAACACCGTCTGATGTCTTTTGTGCACTGCCTTCATAAGCAGATACGTTTGCCTCCTGCTGAGGATATGTTGAAATCACGTTTTTGCTTTCGCTATCATTTTCATCATTGGCTGCTGTTGGCTTTGTTGTCAGCTTTGCGTCAATTGAAGAAAAGATGTCATCAACATATTTGGTAGCCTTATCGCTGTTTTGCGGAATCACACTTCCTACAGCATCCTGCACCTTGTTAAGAATCTCGTTGTTATTTTCAGTGGTTTTCTTGTCATCTGTTTTGATAACGTTGAAAGTATATGTTACTGATTCTTTGTTGTCATTGCCGTCGTCATAGTTAACAACCATTTTGACGGTTTCTTTTGCTTTTGACGGATTAAGCGGTGCATATGCTGTTGCTGACGGAGCCATCTCCTTATCGCCGAGCATAATCTTAACATCCGTTGTTTTTCCGCCAAGCTGATCAGCAAGAATGAACGGAGTGAACCAAAGTTTTTCACAATCTTTCTTTACATAGATGTCATAGTTAAAAACATCGCTGTAAAATTCATCTTCAAGATTGAACCATCCGTTTTCGCATGCAAGCTTGAACAGCTTTTCAGTGCTTTCATCGCTGTTATAAGCAACCTTGCTTTCATCAAGCATTGTTCTGAGAATGAGTGCAGGTACTGCTTCATTATCCTTAGTTTCGTCAGCCATAACAAGATATATCGGGTTGACATTGACACCGTAAATTGTTTTCAGAATTGATGCGTAATATGCATAGTCAACATAGTCTTTCTGAGCCTGTGTTGTCTGGTCATACTGAGTGAGAGGAACCTGATAGTCATTTGATGCCGCGGTGAGAATCTTTGCCCAGTGGAAAACCTCTGCATCATCAGGATTCTGACTGATCGGAAGATCTTCAAATTCTTCAACATAATTCTTAACGCAAAGCACACCAAATCCGCTCACAGATTCAACTCCGGATGGAAGGCTGACACCTGTAACGGCGGCAAGAATGATTACAGATGCTCCGTCAAGGCTGATACCTTTCGGAAATTCAACTTTCTTATTATAAAGAGCATAAATAGCATTGTATCTGAGAGCAGCATAAACAACTGAAACCTTGATCTTATCCTTGGCGGTTTGATTTGCGGGCAGTTTTATGCCGTAGTCGCTGATGTATGAGCGCATAATATTCTCATCATCAGTCATTCCGAGAGCAGTCACCATATAATAAAGCACTTCAAGAACTGCATCGTAACTTTGACCTATAGTTTCCTCGTTTATGGTGGTGAGGATAGAATAGTGATTTACTTCTCTTATATACTCCTCATAGGTTTTGCTATAAGGATAGTCCGCTTTCGGCACAACCTTTGATGCGGTAACAGCAGTTGCATCATCACGGATGATGATGTTATCAAGCCATGCCATGCTGTATGACGGCGATGACGACTGTGTATTTCCCGGAAGCACCTGGAGCGTACCACTGTCAGCTGTTACAATTGCACTTGCGGAAAACGGCGCTACGACCGAGGCGCAAAGCACAACAATTGAAATAACAAGACCGAATATTCTTTTTAATTTCAAAATGTCAGCCTCCCTCTTTATGTAATTCGACACAATGAATCATAGTAATCTATTTTATACATTCATATGATACAACTAAAAGCAAACAAAGTCAATAAAAATTGATTATTTTATATAAAAAATTTACCGTTTTTTCACTTATTATTCATCAGCCGAAATACCAATTCCCAAATCTTCAAGCTGAACATCGTCAACAGGTGCAGGACACTCTGTCATCGGTTCACTTGCATTCTGTACTTTAGGATATGCAACAACATCACGAAGATTGTCAAGAGAAAGCATCTGCATGCAAAGTCTGTCAAGTCCGAGTCCGATGCCGCCGTGCGGAGGTGCTCCGAATCTGAAAGCATCTGTCAGATATCCGAACTTTTCATATGCTTCTTCATCACTCAGGCCTAGCAATGAGAAGATTCTCTTTTGAAGAACAGGGTCTGTGATTCTGATTGAACCGCTTGCAAGTTCAACGCCGTTGAGAACGAGGTCATATGAGGTTGCTCTGACGTTTGCCTTGTCTGATTCAAGATAGGGCAGACATTCTTCAAGCGGAGCTGTGAACGGATGATGCATTGCAACATACTGACCGAGTTCCTCATCCCAATCGAAAAACGGGAATTCAACAATCCAAAGAAGATTGAATTTGCTCTTATCAATGAGATCAAGTTTCTTTGCAACGTTCTGGCGAAGTGCGCCGAGAACCGGAAGTGTGACCGATTCTTTATCTGCAACGATGAGAATAACGTCACCGGGTTCGGCATCTGCCTTTTTGATGATTGCAGCCATTTCTTCCTCGCTCATGAACTTTGCAAAAGACGATGCAACACTGCCATCCTCAGCAAGTCTTACCCATGCAATACCCTTAGCACCAATGCCCTTAACAAATTCAACAAGTTTGTCGATTTCTTTTCTTGTGAGTATGCTGAAAGCCTTCTTTGCGGTGATTCCGCATACTCTGCCGCCATTTTCAAGCGCACCCGTAAACACACCGAAACCGCAGTTTTTAACTTCGTCCGCAATATCGAAAATTTCCATTGCATAGCGAGTGTCAGGCTTATCTGAGCCATAACGCTCCATTGCTTCTTTATAGGTGAGTCTGGGAAGCGGCATGTCAAGTTCAACATCAATTGCTTCTTTAAACAACTTTTTCACAAAGCCTTCAATCATAGCCATGATATCTTCCTGATTAACAAAACTCATTTCAACATCGATCTGAGTAAATTCAGGCTGACGGTCGGCTCTGAGATCCTCATCACGGAAACAACGCGCAATCTGCATGTATCTGTCGAAACCTGCAACCATTGAAAGCTGCTTATAAAGCTGCGGAGATTGCGGAAGTGCGTAAAAGCTGCCTTTGTGAATACGGCTCGGCACGATGAAATCTCTTGCACCTTCGGGAGTTGAACGGATGAGTATCGGTGTTTCGATTTCGATAAATCCGTTATCATCAAAGTAGTCACGCGTGATTTTTGCAATCTTGTGACGCATGATTATATTTTTCTGCAAGTCAGGGCGGCGAAGATCAAGATAGCGATATTTAAGCCTTGTAAGTTCGCTTGTCGGACAGTTTTCAATGATGTCAAACGGCGGTGTTTCACTTTCGCCGAGCACACGCAAATCAGTAACTGCAATTTCAATTTCACCTGTCGAGATTTCAAGATTCTTTGATGAGCGCTCGCGCACAACACCCTTTGCCATGAGAACATATTCACTTCTGACAGCAAATGCCTTTTCAAAAATATCCCTTGCAGTGTTATCATCGAAAGCCAGCTGAACAATACCTGTTCTGTCGCGCAAATCAATGAAGATCAAGGCACCGAGGTCACGTTGCTTTTGTACCCAGCCTGCAACAACAACTTCTCTGTCTATGTCTTTTGCGGTAAAACTTCCGCAGTAGTCGGTTCTTTTAAGTCCTGCCATTGTATCCATAATTATATCTCCTTTACTTATGATAGACTGCCGCCAAGGATGGCATTGATGTCAAGTGTTTCATCAAGTTTCATATCCTCAAATGATTTCAGGCTTTCGCTGATTGAAAGACGCATGAAGTCACCTTCGAAAGTATCAAGTTCCATTTCGGTTTCTTCGCCTGTTTCCATGTTTTTCAGCTTGACCTTTTTGCTTTCAAGTTCACTGTCACCGAGAACCATAGTGAACTTTGCCTTAAGTTTATTTGCATATTTCATCTGTGCTTTAACAGAGCGTCCGACAATATCAATTTCCGTGTGTATGCCGTCCGTGCGAAGTGACGATGCTATTCTTGCAACTTCGGCAAGCGCATTTTCGCCCATTGACGCAATGTAAAGTTCACATCTGTCAGGTTCAGGGAACGGAAGTCCCTGCTGTTCCATAACAAGCATCAATCTTTCAAGACCCATGCCAAAGCCAAGCGCCGGGGTGTGTCCGCCGCCGATTTCCTCAACAAGACCGTCATAGCGTCCGCCGCCGCAAACAGTGCCCTGCGCACCGATGTCGGTTGATACGAATTCAAACACAGTTCTTGTGTAATAATCAAGTCCGCGCACGATTGACGGGTTAACCTCAAAAGCTATATCCATCGCCTTAAGAAAATGCTGAACCTTGTCAAAATGCTCACGGCAATCATCACAAAGATAGTCAATCACTTTCGGCGCACCTGATGCGATTTCAGAGCAAATCGGACTTTTGCAGTCAAGGATTCTCATCGGATTGCGGTCAAGTCTGTCACGGCAGGTGCCGCAAAGTTCATCTTTTCTTTCATCAAAATAATCATGCAAAGCCTTGTGATATTCAGCGCGGCATTTTGGGCAGCCGATTGAATTTATTTCAAGTTTAAGACCTCTTACACCGAGAAATTTAAAAATCTCATTTGCAACTGAAATGATTTCAGCATCAGCGGCGGGAGAGCCTGCGCCAAGGCACTCAATGCCAAACTGATGGAATTCACGAAGCCGTCCTGCCTGCGGCTTTTCATAGCGATAACATGACGTTATATAGCACATTTTCTGCGGCATCGGTTCATTATATAAACCGTGTTCAAGATATGAGCGGACAGCGCCTGCTGTACCCTCCGGGCGAAGTGTGATTGAACGTCCGCCCTTATCGTTGAATGTGTACATCTCCTTTTGAACAACATCGGTCGTATCGCCGACACTGCGCTGAAATAATTCAGTATGTTCAAAAACCGGAGTTCTGATTTCCTTGAACCCGAAGTTTCCTGCAATTTCAAGGCAGGTCTGCTCAAGGAACTGATTCTTATAACTTTCGGCAGGAAGAACATCCTGCGTACCTTTGATTGATTTTGTGACTAATGCCATTAATTTTACCTCCTGTTAAAATTAGTTAAGCTGCTCATTATAAAGCCAACTTTGTTTTTTCGTTTATATTTGTCAAATCAAGGCAATGCTTTGCGCGTAATTACCTAAAATAAAAGCATCGCCATCCCTGATAACAACATCATAGGGATGAAGCGACGCTCCACGGTACCACCCTGTTTGGGCGAAGAATCGCCCCACTTAAAAGCTTTAACGCAGCAAACGGACTTTCGTCAGCTCGTGAATGTCTTCACCTCTTTCATTTACGCAGGGTGCTCACAGCAAACCGCATCCCTCTCTGAGCGGCGAAACAGGCTACTCTTTTCAGTCATAGCTTTTATTATGTATTATAAAATATTATACTCTATTCAGAACTTACTAATCAGAGTTTCCGAGGAAGTTCTGATTAGTACAAGATTGCGCATTGTATTATTCAGATTTTTCGTCAATTTTTTGGATTTACGATGTATCTCCAGTCGAGGTCACCGCGCTCAAGGGCATGGATAAGAGCCTCGGCTGTTGCGATGTTTGTGGCAATCGGAACGTTATGAACATCGCATAACCTGAGAAGATTAGCCTCATTCGGCTCGTTAGGCTTTGCATTGAGCGGATCTCTGAAAAACAACAGCAAATCAATTTCGTTGCAGGCGATTCTGGAAGCTATTTGTTCCTCACCGCCGTGGTATCCGGTTAAAAATCTCATAATATTAAGACCTGTAGCTTCGCTTACCATCTTACCTGTTGTACCTGTGGCGCAAAGATCGTGTTTGCTGAGTGTACCGCAATATGCGATACAAAATTGGGTCATAAGTTCTTTTTTTGCGTCGTGCGCAATAAGTGCAATGTTCATTGCCGATTCCTCCTTCTTTCACATTCATTGTTATTTAAAACCGCAGACTCGTAAAAGAGTCTGTGGTTAAAGTTTCTAAAAGTAATCTATTATTATAATAGCAAAAAACTTGAAATAAAGCAAGTGTTTTTATGCAACATAATCAACATTTTTTATAATTACGGCGGATTTTCCAAGAAGTAATTTCCAAGATATTAATAAGAAATGAATAATTATACATATGTATTAAATGTCGCGGATAAGTTCTCGGTCGACCACATGTGGCCGACCTTACGGTATTGTGTATTATTTTTATTATGCGGACTATATCTTTCAGTGTGTACAATCTTCCCCGCATACCTCTTCACTATTCCTTATTACCTATTACTTAAAATTTCAGCGGTATGCTTTCGCCTTTGATTCTGCCTGCAATATTTCTAAAAGCCTTATATGACGGCCTGCCCTTTTGATAGATTGAGCCGCCGCCCATTGATGAAAAACGAATCGCTTTATCTTCGGGTACGATGCCGATAAGCTGTACTTCGGTTCTGTCAATTACTGTGTCGAGATTCAGAAAACGACTGCGCAAAATATCCTTTTTGATAACTCGGTTGATAACAAGACGTACATCTGAAATACCGTATTTACGCATTTCATCCGCCGCAGTGCATACGCTTCTGACACAAACTGCATCAGGTGTTGACACAACAAGACCTCTGTCTGCCGCTATACATGCAAGCACAAAACCTAGGTCTGTTCCCGCAGGGGAATCAAGTAATATGTAATCAAATTTCGGGTCGAGCAAAGCAAGCAGTATCCTCATTTTTTTGATCGTTACTCCGCGAAAATTCCGCGGACAGGTTATAAGAGATATATCCCCAGCCTTGTAAATCGCATCGTTGATTTTGCACCTGCCAAGCATGATATCTCCAAAATCATACAGTATATTCTCACCTGCTCCGACAACAATGTCAACACTGCGAAGAGTGTCGCAGTCGATAATCAGAACCTTTTCGCCAGAATCAGCAAGCGCTTTTGCCATGCCGATTGTAAGCGAGGTTTTGCCTACACCGCCTTTTCCGGAGGCGATAACTATTTTTTCTGCCATTTAAGAAAATCTCCTCTCCGCTTTAGTTCAGATATCAGTATCATTTAAGAAGTGTACCCTCTTTTTGTACCGTATCTTTATATTCGTTAGATGAAAAATAATATTCCATAATTGCTGAAGCAACAGGTGCAGTTGAACCACCACTGCCGGCGCCCTCGATAACAACCGCAATTGCAATTTCGGGATTTTCATATGGCGCAAAGGTCAGAATGAGTCCGTTATACGTATCCACCTTTTTGCCGTTGATTATTTTCTCAATAGTTGTTGTACCTGTTTTAGCAGCAACTTGAACGGGTACTTTGCTGAAATCAGCATAACTCTTTGTTCCCACAAGAAGCATACCCTGATGAACAAGCTTCCAGTTTTCATCTTTGAAGTTTGCTTTTGAAAGTATCTGTGTTTCTGCTTCCATTTTGGTTTCGGAATAATCATAAGATTTTACCGACTTGATGAAATGCGCCTTGTATCTTACACCTTTATTGGCGATGGTTGAAACATATGAGCAAAGCTGAACAGGTGTAAACTGGTTGTCACCGTGTCCGATACCTGCCTGGATGGTAAGACCTGGAGTCCAAATTTCACCTTTCTGTGTTCGCAGGTCTACTGAGTCAACCGTGCCCTCATTTTCAACAAGTTCAACCCCTGTTTTTTCTCCGAGTCCGAACATCGTGAAATAGTTATTGAGTTTTTCAATGCCCAAAAGACGCGATGTTTCATAGAAGAATATATTGCAGCTGTTGAAAAGTGCGTTAACAACATTTTGATTGCGGTGGATACTTGTGCATCCGGGTTGATAGTCCTCATAATATGTATACCTTCCCCGGCAGTCAATCAGCGTTGAGGAATCAATAACACTCTCTTCAAGGCCTGCCATTGCAACCGCAGGTTTGATTGTTGAACCGGGTGTATATGTACTTCTGAGTGCTCTGTTCCACAGTGGCTTTGTCACATCAGCATTAAGCTTTGCCGACTGCTCATTATATTTTGAGATGTCATATGTCGGATAGCTTGCACATGCAAGTATCTCATTGCTTCTCGTATCCATAACAACAACAGCGCCCGATGTTACGGCATCTCTTGTTGAGTGCTGTTCTTTAATCAATTTCTCAAGCGAATCCTGGGATACTTTCTGCAAATCTTTGTCAATTGTCAGAATAATATTGTCACCTGCAACAGGATTTTTGATATATTCTTCTTCAACATTGCCTGACGAATCAGTTGTTATCCGCTTAATACCGGGAGTACCTTTTAACTCTTTCTCCATGGTATATTCAATTCCGCTTTTACCGATAACACTGTTGAGAGAATAACCTTCATCCTTTTTTTCCTGATATTCATCAGAACTGAGCGCACCCACGATACCGAGAAGATGCGGTGCAATTGTTCCGTCTGTGTATTCACGTGTTGCCTGCACCTGAACATCAACACCCACATAAAGTTTACTGTTCTCCTTGATTGCGGCAACAACATCGTCTGAAACGTCAGTTGCAAAAACATATTGAGTGCTTGAATTAAAGCCGTTCTTTCTCATTGAATAGTAAACTGAGGCGATATCCCTTGCCTGTTTCACAGTGTAATCTTCAAGAGAATATCTTTCAACAAGTGCATCAAAACAGTTTTGAACATCGGCATAATATTCAAGATTCAGAAATGCACTTGATTTAAGATAGCTTATCTCCGCCTCTTTTTCAGAATCAAATTTCAGCTTTCCGTTTTTATATATTATCGGCAGACTATCGTTCCATTCCAGTTTATAGCGGTCAAAAAGTTTGATAAGTTCAACAATAACCTTATTTCTCTTTTCAGGCTCTGATCCTTTCGGAAAAACCTGATAGTTAAACACGATCGTGTTGATCTGCTTGTTAACAACGAGCGGATTTCCGTTTCTGTCGAAAATCTCACCTCTGAGCGCGTCCACTTCAACGTCAACGGTTGAATATGCCGCGTCTTCAATATCATCAGCTTCAAAAATCTGAACTCTGAACAAATTGGCAAGAAACAAAAAGAAAACAGCGGCAATAACAAGCATAATAATTCTGCCGCGTCTTTTAATAACATTCTGCCCTTTCATTTTACCGCCCCTTTCTAAAAACTATTGTGTATTGTCGTGCTTCGCACGACAATACAACCCGTAATCTAATAGTTCACCCTTTGCTTTTCGGGTTTCATAAGATTTGAAATACCTCGTATGAGAAAATAATAAATCGGTATAAGTACTGCCGTGTAAATTGCAGACGGCAGATAATAATTCATAAGCAAGTAAATCGGCGAGTCATAACCCCTGATGACTATGAAAAACAGCCAATATCCGACATTGCACAAGATCGACGCTGTTGCGCTCACAAGGCAAGCACAGAGAAAATTATTGCGCATCACAAAACTCATCAAAAGCGACACCGTAAAGCCGGTCACCGCAAGAAATACTGCAAAATATCCGTCAGCATTGACGCTTGCCATATCCCACAAAAAGCCTGCAAACACACCGAAAATAAGAGCCGCAACACTTTGCTCAAACATTGCAACGCTCACCGTCAGCGGAATGAGCAGCATCGCATGCGCTGAACCTATAACAGGCAGCAAACCGCCCGTATGCTGAACCGCAGCCGTTATGACAAACAAAACGGCGAAAATCAATCTTTTTATGTAAATATTCCTGTTGGTTGAGAATCTCACCGTTTTCACCTTCTTTTATGACATATATTAATAATGAGGAATTAGGAGTGAGGAGTTAGGAACGAAGGTTGCGGGGAAATAATCGGTTACTGTTAGCTTTTAACCCGCAAAGATAGATAGTAACTATTTATAGATTGTTATTATAATAAATTTTAACCGAAACAACCCATTATTTTCCGCAGTTGAATAATTAAAAATTATTGCTATTTTCTCCGCGACCGAAACTCCTCACTCCTAATTCCTCATTATGTACGCTTCCGTTAATTCACTTCTTCACTTTTATCAGTTACCGGCAATCTCTTCAATGCCTTGACCTTTGAATGATGTTATGATGAACACATCTTCAACTGAATTGACATCTGCGCCGGGATTGATAACCGCATAGCTTGAAATATCATATTCGCTCTGACAAACCTGCGACACTGTTCCGATAATAAGCCCCTTGGGATAAATTCCGCCGATGCCCGAAGTCATGACGATTCCTCCCGGTGAAACTGATGTGCTTCTCTCAAGTCCGGCAAGAATACATTTTCCTGCCGAGGACTGTGCGGTGTTCGTTGTGACATAAGCCGTTTCTCTTGTTTTGCTTTCAATGGCACTGATATTAACAGCAGGATTGAGAATGGTTTCAACAATGCTGTATGACTCGTTGACCTTTCTGACAACACCAACAAGATAGTTGCCGTAAACCACAGGGTCGTTCACACTCACACCGTCACCGGAACCCTTGTCAATAATCAGCGATGAAAATGCATCAGCCGCGTCTGTACCGATGATATTTGCCGGTTCAAGTTCAAAGTCGGGGTTGTCCTGTTTAACACCGAGCATAGTTTCATATGAAGAGATTTTATGTTTGATCTCATTGTAATCTGCAAGCTGATTTTCATATTCAGCTATTTTTTCTTTCAGTCTGTCATTTTCGTTTTTATATGTTCCTGCCGAAGCAAAACTTGATGAAAACCACGAAAGTTTCTCAGAAATTTTACCTGTCACTTTCTGCAACGGACTGAACACCGTTCCAACAACTGCTGACGCAGGTGAAACAGAATTTTCCGTTGCAACCGCAATTATCGTGCCGACAAGCAACGCACACAAAACAAAAACAAACACTCGAAACTGTATACTTTTTATAAATCGCCGCATAGCGTTTCCTTTCAATTCTTACAAAATCCGATACTGTAATAACTGCTGCAAAAATCTCATGCAGTCAGCCTGCAATAACATTAGCAAAACAACTTTAACATCTCTTAAAATCTTTTGCCAATAGCACCCAATACATCCGATTCAAGATAAATTCCCGTTCCGTCAACAACACAGTCAAGAGGATTATCCGCAACATTGACCGGCATACCCGTTTCGCTTGCAATAAGTTTGTCCAAACCTCTGAGCAATGCGCCGCCGCCCGTGAGCATGATACCTTGGTCGATAATATCGGCTGACAACTCAGGTGGTGTTTTTTCAAGTGTGGCACGAATCGTGTCAAGGATTTGATTAACCGGGTCTGAGAGCGCCTCGCGAATTTCTTCGGATGTTATGGTGATATTAAGCGGAAGTCCGTCAACAAGGTTACGTCCTTTGACCTCCATTTTACCCTCTCCGTCATACTCTGTGGCAGAGCCGATTTTAATTTTGATATCCTCAGCCGTGCGGTCACCGATAAGAAGATTGTACTTCTTTTTGATATACTGTGAAATGGAACTGTCGAAGGTATCGCCTGCAACTCTGATTGAACGTGAAGTTACTATATCGCCCAATGAGATAACAGCGACTTCGCTTGTGCCGCCGCCAATGTCAACAACCATACTGCCCATTGCTTCGCCGACCGGTAAACCTGCACCGATTGCGGCAGCCATAGGTTCTTCAATAAGACTTACATATTTTGCGCCTGCTTCGATTGCAACATCGTGAACATTTCTTCGTTCAACCTCAGTAACACCTGACGGTATGCAGATAACAACTCTTGCCTTGGCGAAAAATGAACCGCCCATAGCCTTTTGTATAAACTTTTTCAGCATTTCAGCTGTAATATCAAAGTCAGCAATAACACCATCCTTAAGCGGACGCATTGCAGTGATTGAACCGGGAGTTCTGCCGATCATCTCCCTTGCCTCTGTTCCGACAGCGATAACCTTGGCAGGTCTTGCGCTGACATTGATTGCAACGACCGACGGCTCTCTTATAACGATGCCTTTATTTTTAACAAAAACAAGTGTATTGGCAGTACCGAGGTCGATTCCGATATCCTGTGAAAATAACATTACCTTACTCCTTTCGGCAGTATATAATCTATTAATTTGATAAATTGATATAAAAATATTTATAGATATATTATTATATCCTAATCGCCGCATTTACTCAATACCATTTTAAAAATTTTAAGATTATTATTTTAGAATTTGAGAATGATGCGTGTAAAGTTATCGGATATCAATAGATTGAGTCCGCAGAATTAAGTTGAAGTAATAGGTAATAAGGCATAGTGAAGAGGTATGGTCGCGGGGAAGGCAGTAGTATATTTTAAAATTATATCCGCGAAATGCCGTAGCTGATAAATTTATAGATTTTGATTTTTAATACTGTTAAAACGTTTCTTTTCTCCGCGGATGAAAAACTTCATATTGTTGCAATCTCATTCGCGACCGCACCTATTCATTATTACTTCTTACCTATTACCTGCACGTAGTGCTGACGGGCAGGTACTTTTTCTGCGTTCAGAAAAAGTAACCAAAAAGAAACTCTGACGTACGCAAAA
>JAMPDR010000021.1 GCA_023665555.1 Ruminococcus sp. | reverse complement strand
ACCGAATATTTCAGATTAAACGCTTGAAACATTCGGTCTTTTTTACTGCCCTTTTTATTTGGTGCTACATCTTTGATCAGTGAAATATATAAAACGATCAATTCACTTTAATAACCAGCCTTCAGATATATTTTATGTGATATGCAAATTCAATGATGCAGTGTTGCGTAAGTTGAATTATTTAATGTTTTCAGACAAATCTATCAGCAGCTACTTACCGGTTTCTGATAGATTTTTGTAGTTCTTAATAAGCCGATATTCACTTTTTGTTAAATATAAGTTGTCTGCATCTTTATAAAATAGCAGCCAAATCGGAATATTAAAGGCTTCACAAATATTGAAGAGTGTACGAATATTTGGAAAGCTTTTCTTTTTATATAGATATTTTAGAGTGTTAACAGAAAGTCCGGCTTTAACAGCAAGTTTATAAATGGAATAATTATGTTCAACTCGCAGTTGGTCAATTCTTTCTACTAATTCTTTAATTTGATTGAGTTCGTATAAATCTTTATTCAAAATATGTACCTCCGAGAAGGCTGATTAACACAATAAAATGGGGTAACATATTTCAGTATGTTATATAAATTATGGTGGTGTTTTTCATTACAAAATTGCGTAATTGTTGTAAAATATCTATGTACTGAAACACTTGTTGAATACTATGTCATATATTAAATGATAGAATTTGTATTTGGTATTTAGAATGAATAACAAAGAGGCATAGCAATGCATGGCAATAATTTTGATAAGCGTGAATCCAATATAGGTATAATTAAAGGCGAATCAGGAGCAACATTGTTTATTCCCGCTAAGGACAAAGCGGATCTTTTTGGCAGTAATCATATATTTAGAACTTGTGCATATTGTCGCGTATCAACTGATAGAGATGAGCAACTGTCTTCATTTGAGTTACAGCAGGATCATTATAGACGGCTTGTAAGCAATCATTCAAATTGGGAATTGAAACATATATTTGCTGATGAAGGGATATCCGGAACATCTTTAAAAAACCGCGATGAATTTAATGATATGATTTCCCGTTGTATAGATGGTGAATTTGATTTGATTGTTACTAAGAGTGTGTCAAGATTTGCCAGAAACCTTGTGGATTGTGTTTCCCTTGTTAGAAAGTTAAAAAACCTTAATCATCCGGTTGGTGTATTTTTTGAAACGGATAACTTGTTCACTCTTTCAGAGGATTCTGAATTGAAACTGACAATATTAGCAACATTCGCGCAAGAGGAATCCATAAAGAAAAGTGAAAGTATGAACTGGTCTTTGAAAGAAAGATTTAAAAGTAAAAAGCTTTTAACACCGGAATTATTTGGATATCGAAGACCGCGTGATGCAGTTGGAAATTATGTAAAGCACGGAAAACTTGAGATTGAAGAATCTGAAGCCGAGGTTGTACGATTTATTTATAATGCCTTTTTGTCCGGCTTTTCAATAAAAAGCATTTGCAATATATTGGAGGATATCGGATGCGAAACAAAGCTGGGTAATACGAAGTGGAGTGAAGGATCTGTTTCATATATTCTCAAAAATGAAAGATATTGCGGAAATGTGCTGACATGGAAACAATTTACATCGGATGTTTTTGAACATAAAAAGCGAAAAAACAGACAGGACAGGGATCAATATTTATATACGGATGTCCATGAGGCTATTATAACGGTACAACAGTTTGATGCGGTGCAGGAGTTGTTCGAAAACAGAAAGCATGGCTATAAAGGTAGTGTTCCGATTATGCATGTTATTGATGGTGGGGCACTTTCCGGGTATGTACCAATCAATCATCATTGGGCAAGTGACGATCCGTGTATTTACTATAATGCATCTAACAGTATTCAGATATATAAGGAGAAGACAAATATAATGAAAAACTATTTCAGCAAGTTTGATTTATCAGGATATCAAGTTGTAAGAGGTAATTTTTTATCATCTCGCTCTGAACTTCCTGCTATATCTTTAAGTAAAGAAAAAATAGTCTTCAATTGCGTGTGCGCAAGGAAATTTGATTTTGCCAGTCATATTCAGCTTCTGCTTCATTCAACAGAACGGAAAATTGCAATTAGAGCATGTTCGAAAAAAGATATGAATAGTATTCCGTGGCATAAAAATATGAATCAGCCAATATCTACTAAAGTTATAGCTTGTTCACATTTCTGTAGTGTATTATATCAAATTATGGAATGGTTTCCTGATTACATGTATAAGGTTACAGGTACATTTATTGAAAAAGGTAATGACAAGATTATAATATTCAATCTATCAGAAGCAATGCCATATGTAACTATTAAAGAAAAAACAGGAGGAGATGATAAAACGATAAATAAAAAAGCTTACATTTGTCCTGAGGAATGGGGCGACTCTTTTGGATCGGAGTTTTACAATTTTAGTTTAGATAATATATTGTATTATCTTCCGCCAAATACCAGCTTAGGGGCGAACGAAAAAAGTCGCCCTATTGACGGGCAACTTTCATTTGAAATTTTGAATGATATTGAAGTAATGAAGTGTGCAGAAACCTTAAAGCAGAAAGCAGGTAAAAAAGATGAATGAAAAAAATATACAAGATTTTAAGAATATACAGGAAAAAATCTCAGAATCTGAAGAACGAGAAATAGTAAACCTTGCGGGATTCCAGGTAACAAAAGCAGAATTATTTGCGCATTCAAGAGAGCCTGCTGTTACTGTGTGGGAAAATCGAATCAAATTCAATATGGCATGCCTTAGAAAATTTCCGAGCATTACTCACATCCAGCTTTTGATACATCCTGAACAGAAAAGACTGATAGTTCGTCCTTGTGATGAAGATACACCGAATTCTTTAAGATGGGCAACAGGCGGCGGAGAAAAGGAAATACGAAACCGAGATATGATATGCCAAATATTTGCCGCGAAACTTTTTGAACTCATGAATTGGGATAAACGATATCGCTATAAAATGTTAGGTAAACCCGCCGTGGCAGGTGATGAAGCTTTGTATCTGTTTAAATTGAACGATTTTGAACTTTTTGTAAATGTCGGTAAAAGAAGAAGTCGGGCATATCTTCCTGAAGATTGGCGTGAGTGTTTTGGTATTCCTGTTGAAAAACATGAAGAATCATATAAAATTGATTTAGCCGAAGGGTATATTTTCGTATGAAAGGCAGTTGAGATATAATGGCATTTGATATAGATATTAAAACAGTTTCGTTGGAAGGTTTTCAAGTTGTACAGAGAAAATATTTCTGTCATCAAGCAGAACCTACGATGACCATTTGGAATACAGCTATTGCATTTAATGCGGCTTCACATGATGCCTTGAATAACTGCGAAAGTATAGAAGTTCGTATAAAAGAAAAGGAAAAATGTATAGCAATCAGGCCTATTCCGTCTAAGGAAAGAGAAGCAGTGCAGTGGATAAGAGGATATAAAAACTCCAAATATAATCGAATTGAGTGTACACAATTTGCAAGACAGTTGTTTGAATCTTGGAAGTTGGATTCACAATATCATTACCGTACAGTCGGCAGACTTGTGCAATATGATAAAAAATTGGCACTTCTTTTTGATTTTTCTCAAAATGAGATGCGCAGCGGAAGCAAATTGATAAGAGTAAATGGATAATAACATGTTATGGTCAATTTGTTGTGATTTTTCCGAATAAATGCAGTGTGTCATGACAACGACAGAAAAGACCCTTCAGCTTACCGAAGGGCCTTATTATTCGCTATTGATTTATTGGATTCTCCAACTATACCTTCCCGTCATTTCTGAGTTTTATAATCTCATTTGCAAGGTCGTTCGCGGCAATGATGTTCGATTCAGCACCTGGGTGACCTGCAATAACAATTGGGTTTTCGCCCATTTTGAAATCAATTTTTGTGCTTGAAACTCTGTAGTCATAGCTTTCTGCTTGGTATTCTTCAATTGCAGTTTCGATTGATGGGAAAAGTGAATTGTTCATATCGCCGAGAATACATAAAATATATGCGTCGGGATTTTTTTCTCTTATAAGAGTCAGCAACCGTTTGTATTCTGAAACAAACTCGGTTCTGCGTGTCGGCGTTCGGCAATATAATGCATCGTTTGTTCCAAGGTTGATTATAACAACGTCCGGAATGTATGATTGACTGTCCCATTCATCGCCCGGAAAATAATCATCATTTTGTTTGTTAGTGATGGATTTGTCATAATATTTGAAAATTACTGCATCCTCGTTGCGTCTGCCGTTTGTTGTAAATCCTGATGCAACACCGTATCCGGAAAAAGCAATTGCACTGTAATCAGCATCGAGAAGTTTGCTTGTCAGGTACGCATAGCTTTTTGCGAAGTTTTCCGTTCTTGTTGAAAAAGCAGCATTGCTTCTCGTTTCGTCAATTCCATAGCCGCAAGTGATAGAATCGCCTATGAATTCAAGTTTTAGCGCTCTATCAGCGGTCGGAGTAATATCCTCGCCGCCGTAAACAGTGATGTTTCCGATGCCAAAACATGAATGCATGGATTCCGAAAGTTTAATCACACTGATAACCGCTTTGCCGCCAAGGTCAGAAAGATCAATGTGAACTGTTGTTTCATCTTTGTCAAGACTTTGCTCAAATATAAGCAGATCGTCTGCGAAAATTGCAATTCTCGGCTTGTGATTATAAGTGATATATGAATTGTTTTCAGAAAGAAGTGTGATGTCAATGGAATCAGCTTTGCAGTTGAATTCAATTCCGCTGCCTGACATGGACATCCATCTTTCTCCCTGGTAATAAACGGTTCTGCCAATCGGTTTAACAAAAGACATGTCCGGTTCAAATGTTTTTGCACTGAGAGGGTAGGTAAGTTCATACGTGTTTTCAACCGTGTATGCAATTGTTTCGTACGCGGTTGTTTCATATCCGCTGTAGTCACCGATGCTTAATTCATCAGTTGTTGATTTGATGCCGAATCCGTTGAGAAGTGTGACGCTTGAATATTTCACCGAAATTGAAACGATAACGGTGAATACTACTATCAATATACATATTACTGTTACCGAAGATTTTTTCATTTGCTTATCCTTTCCGCGTGAATTTTGCTGTCACACATTCTATCACAAATTTATATTAAAGGCAATACCGAAAATAATCGACTGTTTTTATGTATAAAAATACAATATATTTATTGACCGTTTTCTTATTTTATAGTATACTTACTTAGAATGGATATCTATACGATATCCGAAAAATTCACAAAGCATCAAAAGCTGCGGCAACGTTTATGCCGTTACAGCGGAAAGGTTATGTTAAAATATGTTTTCACAAAGAATGTATGAATTGGGTGCAAACAGTTCTGTTATAAGAGAGATTTTTGAATACGGCAAAAAAAGAGCCGCTGAGATAGGACGGGAGAATATTTTTGATTTCAGTCTTGGTAATCCGAGTGTACCTGCTCCGTCTGTTGTTAATGACACGATTAAGGACTTGCTTACTTCGATGGATTCAACTGCTCTTCACGGATATACTTCGGCAGTCGGTGATACTGATGTAAGAAGTGCTATTGCTCAATATCTCAATAAAACCTACGGCACATCATTTATTGCTGAAAATTTTTACATGACCTGCGGTGCTGCCGCATCACTTTCAATAACTTTTAAGGCTCTGAGTGAGCAGGATGATGAAATTATACTTTTTGCTCCTTTCTTTCCTGAATACAGAGTTTTTGCTGAATCGGCAGGACTTAAGCCTGTTGTGGTTCTCTGTGACAGCAATACACTCCAAGTTGACCTGGATGCTTTTGAAAAAGCCATCACATCTAAAACTAAGGCTGTTGTTGTTAATTCACCAAACAATCCGTCAGGTGTTGTGCTCAGTGAAGAAACAATAATCAAAATGTGCGACATTCTTCGTCAAAAAGAGGATGAATACAGTAAAAGCATTTTTCTCATTTCCGATGAACCGTATCGTGAGTTGGTTTATGATGGTGTTACTGTTCCGTATCTCACAAAGTATTATAAAAATACGATTGTGTGCTATTCGTTCAGCAAGTCGCTTTCACTACCCGGCGAAAGAATCGGATATATACTCGTTCCGAGTGAAGTTGATAACAGTGTTCAGATTTATAAGGCTGTTTGCGGTGCAGGACGGGCACTGGGCTATGTTTGCGCACCGAGCCTTTTCCAGATGATTATCCCTCAATGCATCGGTATGACTGCTGATTTGTCAGTATATAAAAAGAACCGTGATACTTTGGTAGATGCTTTTGAGAAGTGCGGATTTTCAGTTGTAAAACCTGACGGAGCATTTTATCTGTTCCTTAAGTCCCCCGAAGAAGATGCTGCAGCTTTTTGTGAAAAAGCAAAAAAATATGAATTGCTGCTTGTTCCGAGTGATTCGTTTGGATTCCCCGGATATGTCAGAGTATCATATTGCGTTTCACCTGAGATGATTGAACGCTCATTACCCGCATTTGAAAAACTTGCAGAGGAATATAAAACCACAGATTAATAAACGGTTAAATAAGAGGTTAAAGATATGGATAAACTTTCACAGGCAAGAGAAATAATCAACGAAACTGATAAGGAAATTGCCAAGCTGTTTGAGAAAAGAATGAACGCAGTTAAACTTGTTGCCGAGCATAAAAAGGAGCACGGACTGCCGATTTTTAATGGTGCAAGAGAAGATGAACTTGTCAGAAAAACTGCTGAGTATATAGATGATGAAGAAATAAGAGGGTATTTTGTAAACTTCCAGAGAAACACGATGGATATCTCAAAGCGTTATCAGCAAAAAATTTTGAAAGGTATGAACATTGCCTACAGCGGAGTTGAGGGCGCATATGCATATATAGCTGCTTGTAAGGTGTTTCCGGATGGAAACAAAATTTCATATAAGGACTTCAAAAGTGCATATGAAGCGGTTGAAAACGGCGACTGTGACTGTGCAGTTATTCCGATTGAAAACAGTAATGCGGGCGAGGTGGGTCAGGTTATTGACTTGATTTTCTCAGGTTCGCTTTATGTCAATGATGTATATTCGCTTGCAATACATCACAACCTTGTTGCACTTCCGGGAACAAAAGCGGAGGATATCAAGCAGGTTATCAGCCATCAACAGGCACTTGACCAGTGCGTTCCGTTTATTCGCAGCATGGATTATCAAACAAAGTCATGCGCAAATACCGCAAGGGCGGCACAGTATGTATCGCAGTCGGGCGATCCGACAATTGCGGCGATTGCAAGTAAGGAAACAGCAGAACTTTACGGTCTTGAAATAATCAGAGAGAACATCAACGAAAGTGACGTTAATACAACAAGATTCGCTGTGTTCTCACGTTCCATGAATAAGTCAGATAACGATCACTCAATAATCGTATTTACCGTTCCTGATGAGTCCGGTTCACTTGCTAAAGCAATCAACACCATCGGTAATCATGGCTTCAGCATGAGATGTATCAAGAGCCGTGCCATGAAAGAACTGATGTGGAACTACTACTTTTATGTTGAAATTTCGGGCAATCTTCAATGTAAGCGCGGCATGTATATGCTCGATGAACTGTCGGATTGTTGTGACAGACTGAAATTTATCGGAACATTCAAAAACAACAATATGATTTAATGAAAGGTTGTGAATCCAGTTATGATTATACCCGTTAAAACCAAGGATTCTTCTTATGACATAATTCTTGAAAGAGGTGCACTAAAAAATGCAGGTAAGTTGATTTCTATAGGATCACATAAGGCACTTATCGTAACCGACAGCGGTGTACCGGAACAATATGCAAAAACAGTTGCAGATTCGCTTGAAAATGCATTCATCCATGTTTTCCCTCAAGGTGAAGCAAGCAAAAATTTTGATGTGTTTAAAACTATCTGTCAGCATCTGCTGGCTGAGGGATTTTCACGCAAAGACTGCGTAATTGCCGTAGGCGGCGGTGTAACAGGTGACATGGCAGGTTTTGCCGCAGCGTGCTATATGCGTGGCATTGATTTTTATAATATACCAACAACGCTGCTTTCACAGGTGGATTCTTCAATCGGCGGAAAAACAGCAATTGACCTTGACGGTATCAAAAATATCATCGGAGCTTTCTATCAGCCGAAAAAGGTCATCATTGATCCGAATGTTCTTGAAACCCTGCCGGAAAGACAGGTTTCAAACGGACTTGCTGAAGCGATAAAAGCAGGAATAATTGCCGATGAATCGCTTTTTGAACTGTTTGAAACTGAAAACTACATGGATAATATAGATAAGATTATTGAAAAATCTCTTCTTTTCAAAAGGGGAGTTGTTGAGCAGGATGAGAAAGAAGCAGGACTTCGCAAGGTGCTTAATTTCGGTCATACCATCGGTCACGGAATAGAAAGTTCTGCCGGCTTGCACGATCTTTATCACGGTGAATGTGTTGCACTCGGAATGATTCCGATGTGCAGTGAAAAAATCAAACAGCGTGTTATTGCCGCCCTTGAAAATGTCGGACTGCCGACAAGTTTTGATTATGACAAACAGGCAGTTTTTGAGGCTCTTACGCATGACAAAAAAGCAAGCGGCAAAAATGTAACAATTGTAAAATGCGATGAAATCGGCAGTTTTCGTTTTGAGGAAACCGATGTGCAGTCGCTCAAAGCATTGCTCTAGACAAACGCTGAACAAATTTCGGCGCGATCATCGCGGCGGATTTGCCTAATAATAAATCAGAAAGGAACTGACGCAGGCGCAATGTACTGTCATTGTCAGTAACATAAAAATATGAAAAATACATTCGGACAATCGGTTGCCGTAACAATTTTCGGTGAAAGTCACGGCACAGCAATCGGTGCAGTGTTTGACGGTTTTGCACCTGGAGTTGAAGTTGATGAAGCGTTTATCGCGTCACAGCTTGCAAAAAGACAAGGACAGAACAATGTTTCAACTGCAAGACGCGAAAGTGACAGATGTCACATTGTAAGCGGTGTTTTTGAAGGTAAAACAACAGGTACACCGATTTGCATGATCATACAAAACGAAAACACAAAAAGCAAGGACTATTCTGCAACAAAGGATCTTGCCCGTCCGGGACATGCAGATTACACTGCATTTTGCAAATATCACGGTTTCCAAGACTACAGAGGCGGCGGACATTTTTCAGGAAGAATCACCGCTCCGCTTGTTGCGGCAGGTGCGATTGCAATCAAGGCACTTGAAAAGAAAGGCATCAGAGTTTGTACTCATATTCTTTCATGCGCAGGTGTGAATGACAGATCATTTAATGATTATGAATCCGATTTTAATATCATTGCCGAAAAGACTTTTCCCGTCCTTGACGACATAGCAAGCAGTGAGATTGAAAAGAAAATTGTTGAAGTCAGAAGTGAGGGCGACAGTGTTGGCGGTATTCTTCAAACAGCCGTTCTCGGTGTTCCGTCCGGAGTTGGCGAGCCGTGGTTCGATACAGCTGAAAGTATGCTGTCTCATGCGTTGTTCAGTGTTCCTGCGGTTAAGGGTGTCGAGTTTGGTGCCGGTTTTGAATTTGCCAAAATGGCAGGTTCAACTGCAAATGATCCGTTCAGAATGAATGGCGGCGATGTTGTCACATCAACCAACAACAACGGTGGTATCAACGGCGGAATCACAAACGGTATGCCGATTCTCTTTAACTGTGCGGTTAAACCTACACCGTCAATATATAAAGAACAGAATACGGTTGACTTCGTGAAAAATGAAGATGCAGTTTTGCAAATTAAGGGTAGACACGACCCGGCAATCATACACAGGGCGGCAGTTGTTGTTGATTCAGTTACTGCGCTCACAATTTGTGATATGCTTGCAATGAGATTCGGCACAGACTTTTTGAAAGCATGAGCCGAAAGAAAGGAACGCGATTAATATGAAATACGGTTTGATCGGTGAAAAACTCGGACACAGCTTTTCAAAGGTAATTCACGAATCCTTTGCCGATTATGAATATGACTTGATGCCTATTGCCAAGGAGAATTTACATGACTTCATGACAAAACGTGAATTTAAGGCAATAAATGTCACCATTCCATATAAGCATGATGTTATACCGTATCTTTCTTACATAGATGAAGCGGCCGAAAAAATCGGCGCGGTCAATACGATCGTGAACCGTGACGGTAAGCTGTATGGCTATAATACCGATTTCGGCGGCCTGAGAAAGCTGATACTCAAAAATGGCTTTGATTTTACGGGTAAAAAAGTACTTATTCTCGGAACAGGCGGAACTTCAAAAACTGCATTTGCCGTTGCTGAAAGTTTAGGAGCATGTGAAATATATAACGTCGGAAGGAAGAGCGAAGTTAATTATGACAACGTGAAAACTCTTCACGGAGATGCTGAATACATCATCAACACAACTCCGTGCGGAATGTTCCCGAACAATGACACGGCCGCAATTTCGCTTGATGGATTCACAGCTCTTGAGGGAGTTACAGATGTCGTATATAATCCGCTCAAAACGAAGTTGGTCAGACAGACTGAATCGTTGGGAATCAAAGGCTGCTGCGGACTTTATATGTTAGTATCGCAAGCGGTGCTTGCAAGTGAGATTTTCCTCGGTGTGAAATATGATGAGCAGGTTTATGAAGATGTATATAAAAAGTTGCTTTCACAAAAGCAAAATATTGTTCTGACAGGTATGCCGGGATGCGGAAAAAGCACGATAGGCAAGGCGCTTGCTGAAAAACTTGGCAAAGATTTTGTTGATACTGATGATTTGATCGTATCTTCCGAGGGCAGGCAGATATCAGATATATTCGCGTCTTTCGGTGAAAAGTATTTTCGTGATACTGAAACTGCTGCAATAAGAGATATAAGCGGCAAAAACGGTTACGTTATCGCAACAGGCGGCGGTGCGGTTCTTCGCAGTGAGAACATAGATCATCTTAAGTCAAATGGAAAAATATTCTTTTTGAATCGACCGCTTGACGATATAATGCCCACCGATGACAGACCGCTTTCAAGTAACTTCGATGACTTGAAAAGACGCTTTGAGGAGAGATATCCGATATATATATCAACGGCAGATGAAGAAATTGCCGTTGACGGAATCGTTGAAAACGCGGTTGATCGCATAATTGAAAAGCTTTGACAAAGAGAGGTTAAACAGATGAAAATTCTCGTTCTTAACGGACCTAATATAAATATGCTCGGCATAAGAGAGCCGCAGCATTACGGAAAAGAAACCTATGCAGACTTGATTGCAAAAATCGAAAACTACTGCAAGGAAAAAGATATCTCAGTTGAGTGTTATCAATCGAATCATGAGGGTGCACTTGTTGATAAAATTCAGCAGGCATATGGCGATGCAGACGGTATTGTGTTCAACCCGGCGGCATATACTCACACAAGCGTTGCAATTTTGGATGCAGTCAAGTCAGTGTCGATTCCGACTGTTGAGGTGCATATCTCAAAGGTTGAGGACAGGGAAGATTTCCGCCAGATAAGCTATATCCGTAAGGCTGCCGTTAAAACAATCACAGGTCTTGGCACTGATGGATATCTGCGCGGTATCGACTTTTTGATTGATTATCTGGAAGAATCAGTGTGAAAATTGCAGAAAGGAGCGATTACGGGCAGGCTCATAAAGTTTTCGTACCTATTTGAGTGACATCCTGTATCGCATGGCGATAAAATGATTGCAAAGATTAAAAAAAGTGTTGCAAAAGGCACAACATATGCGCCGACTTCAAAAAGTGTGGCTCACAGGCTGATGATTTGTGCAGCGCTGGCGGATGGCGAAAGTGAAATCAGAGCGGTGACTTTTTCGCAGGATATTCTTGCAACGCTTGATTGCATAAAAAATATGGGTGCTGAGGTTGAAGTCAGCGGAAGTACTGTTAGAATAAAAGGCTTGGCAAGTCCGCTTATGAACGAATCAAAGCACTTTTTCTGTCGCGAAAGCGGAAGCACACTTCGCTTTTTTGTGCCGATACTTTTACTGTCTGAAACACAGCAAACCTTTTCAGGTGCAGGCAGATTGATGCAGCGTCCTATGCAGGTTTATGAAGATATTTGCCGCGAAAAAGGCTTGGTTTTCGAATCAGGTGAAACGCTGAAAATAAAGGGCGCGCTTACTTCGGGTGCTTTTTGCGTTAAGGGAAATATCAGCAGTCAGTTTATAACAGGCTTGCTGTTCGCCTTGGCTGTTGCAGATGGCGACAGCAGGATCAATATTGTTCCGCCGATTGAAAGCCGCAGCTATATTAACATGACGATTGACGCGATGAATACGTTCGGTGTGAAAGTTGAATGGGAGAACGATTGCACATTATTAATAAAAGGTAATCAAAAGTATCTTCCTCAGTCGCTTAACGTTGAAGGCGACTATTCAGGCTCAGCATTCTTAGATGCATTTAATTTGCTCGGCGGCGATGTTTGTGTTGAGGGTATGAATGAAAAAAGCTTGCAGGGCGATATGATATACAGAAAGTATTTTGCTCTTATTGAATCGGAAACTCCTACTCTTGATGTATCCGACTGTCCTGATCTTGCACCGATACTTATGACACTTGCAGCAGCAAGAAACGGTGCAAAACTCATCGGAACAAAGCGGCTTAAAATCAAAGAGAGCGATCGCGGAGTGGTTATGGCACAGGAACTTTCAAAGTTCGGCGCTGAAATTGATGTTGGTGAAAACGAGATTACTGTTCACGATGTAAAGCTGCATACTCCAATTGAATTGCTCCATGGTCATAACGATCATAGAATTGTGATGTCGCTTGCGGTTCTTGCTTCGGTTTTTGGCGGTGAAATTGACGATGCTCAGGCGGCGGCTAAAAGTTTTCCGGACTTTTTTGAAAAGATAAAGAATCTCGGTGTGGAGGTAGAAATAAATGATGATTAATAAAAACACAAAATTTTTGATTGTCGGACTTGGGCTTTTGGGCGGCAGCTATGCGCGTGGTCTTACAGAAAAAGGATATTATGTTGAGGCAATCACAAGAACTCAAAGCACAATTGATTATGCCATTGAGCACGAAATGATTCAAAAAGGCACAATTGAGCCGAATGAGGAAATGATTGCAAATGCTGATATAATCGTATTCTCACTTTATCCGCATGTTTTTGTTGAATGGATCGAGCAATACGGTAAGTACATAAAGAGCGGAACGATTATTACCGATGTAACAGGCGTTAAAAAGTGCATAGTTGAAAAGATACAGAATATGCTGCCGGATGATGTTGAATTTATTTCTGCTCACCCGATGGCTGGTAAAGAGGTTTACGGCATTGAAAACAGTGACGAAAAAATCTTTTTCGGTGCAAACTATGTTGTTGTTCCGACCGAAAAGAACACTGAGGACGGCATCGAAGCGTGCAAACGTATAGGTGAGATTCTCGGTTTCGGAAGAATCACACAGTTGAGTCCCGAAGAGCATGACGAAATGATAGGATTTGTTTCTCAGCTTACGCATTGCATTGCTGTTGCACTTATGACATGCTATGAGCATGAACATCTTGAAAAATACACAGGTGACTCTTTCCGCGATTTAACTAGAATCGCAAATATAAATGAAGTTATGTGGAGTGAATTATTTCTGCTTAACAAAGAATCACTTCTTCGTCAGATGGATCTTTTCAAAAAAGAGTTTGAAAAACTGGAAGGCTATCTTATTGAGGATAACAGAGAAGGCATGATGGAAATGATGAAGAACTCGACAGCAAGAAGAAAATTATTTGACAAATGAAAGGAAATGCATTAATATGAATATGGATTTCAAATTTAAACTGCCAATTCCGATGGAAATTAAAAAGCAATTTCCGCTTTCTGCTGAGGGTGAAAAAATCAAGGCAGTGCGTGATTCGGAACTTAAAGATATTTTTGAGGGCAAAACAAGGAAGCTTGTTCTTGTAATCGGTCCTTGCTCGGCTGATAACGAGGATTCAGTGATGGATTATATTTCACGTCTTGTGCCTGTTCAGGAAAGAGTTAAGGATAAGATTTTCATTGTTCCGAGAATCTATACTAATAAACCGAGAACAACAGGTGACGGATATAAAGGTATGCTCCATCAACCCGATCCTAACGGTGAACCCGACCTCATCGGCGGCATTGTAGCTATCAGAAAACTTCATATGAGAGCAATCAACGAAACAGGTCTTACCTGTGCTGATGAAATGCTTTATCCGGATAATTACCGCTATTTGAATGACTTGCTTTCATATGTTGCAATCGGTGCAAGATCAGTTGAAAATCAGGAACACAGACTCACTTCAAGCGGACTTGATATTCCTGTCGGTATGAAAAATCCCACAGGCGGTGACATTTCGGTTATGATGAACTCAATCACTGCTGCTCAGCATGAGCATGATTTCATCTATCGCGGCTGGGAGGTTCATTCTTACGGCAATCCTCTTGCTCATGCAATACTGAGAGGATATGTCAACAAGCACGGTCAGGCACTTCCAAACTATCACTATGAAGATTTGATCAGACTTTTTGAGTTGTATCAAGAAAGAGAACTTGCAAATCCTGCTGTCATTATTGATACAAATCATTCCAACTCTGCAAAGAAATATCTTGAACAGCCGCGAATAGCTAAGGAGATTCTTCATTCCTGCCGTCACAGCAAGGATGTTGACAGCATTGTTAAAGGCTTGATGATAGAAAGCTATATTGAGGGCGGATGCCAAAAAATAGGTGAGGGTGTATACGGTAAATCCATCACTGACCCGTGTATCGGCTGGAAGGACACAGAAAAGCTGATATACGAACTTGCCGATCAATATTAAGGTGGTAAAGCTACATGGCTTTCACATATAAATAAAGGAGGAATACACATGAAAAAAACAACAAGAAAAGTGCTTGCTCTTTTGCTTGCAGTGATCATGCTCTTCTCAGTATGCCCTGTGGTATTTGCTGAAGGGGAAGGTGTAGCAACAGGTAAGACAACCGGCTTCACAGAAAAGGATTTTCTGAAAGCTGAAGGCAACAAAATTGTCAATGCTGAGGGTAAAGAGGTTCAGCTTAAGGGCGTGAATCTCGGTGCATGGATGATTTGGGAAGATTGGTTATGTCCGTATGAGGATGTAAGTTCACACTATGAAGCACTTGAACTGCTCACTGAGCGTTTTGGTGAGGAAAGGGCATATGAACTTTTTGATACCTATATGGATAACTGGATTACAGAATATGACCTTGATTTGATCAAGGAGATGGGTTTCAACAGTGTTCGTGTTCCGTTTTGGTTCAGAAACTTCTATTATGACGATAACGGCAGAAAAATCCTGGACGAAAACGGCGATTGGGATTTTTCGCGTCTTGACTGGGTAGTTGAAGAATGTTCAAAGCGAGAACTATATGTTGTTCTCGACATGCATGGTGCAGTTGGTTATCAGAGCGATGCTCCGCACAGCGGAAAGGGTTTATCCTGCGGTCTTTATGAAAAGACTGAGCAGGGCGAAAGATACCGTCAGCTGACAGGTGAACTTTGGAAAGCAATTGCTGAAAGATTCAATGGCAATCCTGCCGTTGCAATGTATGATCTGCTCAACGAGCCGATGTGTGATGTTGATTGCACTGCAATCAAGCGCAGAGTAAATAATGAAACAATCTACACGCAGCTTTATGATGATGTAAGAAGTGTTGACAGTGACCATATCATCACAATGGAGTGCATTTGGACAGCGCTTGCACTTCCTCATTCATATCTTAAGGGTTGGACAAACGTTGTTTACCAGGTTCATTTTTATAACAACTCAAACTTCATTTTCAATCTGTTCGCACTGTTTACAAAGCTGATTCATTTCAACGTTCCGATGATGATGGGTGAATTCTATCCGCATCAGAAAACAACATGGGATAACTGCTTCTCATTCATGGATAAGATTGATTATAGTTGGTTCTTGTGGACATATAAGGCCACAGGTCACGGAATGTGGTCATCAGATTGGTGCTTGCGCGGCAGTAAAGACGGCTTCGAAAGAGCAAAGCTTAAAACTGATTCATATGAAGAAATTGCTCGTAAATGGGGCTCATGTATACGCACAGAAAATGGTTTCCAAGACACCGGACACTATGACAACAACGTTGCAGAATATCTTAAATAAGAATATAAAAAATTATCCGTCGGGTATCAAATGTACTCGGCGGAGTTTTTATAGATTCGGTACTTGCGTACGGCTGATATTGCGTGGAAGATTGTACAAATTGAACGCGGCAGTCCGCAGAATTAAATTGGTCCTGATGAGATGTAATAACTGTTTCATTTAGTGGATAAAAAGGAAAAGGCCGCAGATGTGTTTATCCGCGACCTTACTTATTCACTGTTCCATATTACTTATTACTTGAGTTCTGCTTTCGTTTCTTGTATACAAGAAATGAAGATTTATTTCTTCCTAATCGGTTCACCCGTTACCGCATTAATGATGTTGTTGAACACACAAATGTGTGTTGTTGAGATGAACTTATCAAGATGAAGCGAGCCGAAATACCAATGCTTGAATTTGCAGCTTTTTCCTACATCCTCAAGATAGGTATTGATGGCGGTGATACTTGCATCGTTTTGAGTTTTCAGCAGCAGGAAATCCTTAATTTTGGCCGGGGGTTCATGTGAAATGACGATATCGATCTCGCCCTGATATTTTTGCAAATTGTCAACACCCTCAATCAATTCATCACGTGTTGGAATCTCCATTTCAGACCATGTGTTCATCTCAAAGCGAATTTCTATATCGGGACTTTCGCCGCCGCCCATGGTGAAGATTTTTTGTCCCTCAATTGTGAAAACCTGCCCTCTCATCAAATGAAAAATGTTTTCTGAGATTTGATGAACTTTGCCGCCGTTCCAACGCTTAATTTTCAGACGGTTGAGCATTTCAAAATTTTCGTGAGTTCCGTCAACAAAGCAGATATTATATTTTTTCTTGGATAGTTTTTTGAGAACGCTCATCTCATCTTTTGAGCCATCCCAAATGAATCCGAAATCACCGCATACAATCAATGTGTCGCCTTTTTTCAGTGCGTGCAGCCGTGGGTCGTCGAATCTTGAAGATATTCCGTGAGTGTCACCTGTAACATAAATCATAAGTCTACCACCATGTATAAAATGTAATGAGAAAAATGTGTAAATTTTTATTCAAAACCGTTTATTTTTGTTCTGATAATTGATATAATCATATGTGGAAGTTCTGATTAATCAGAGTTTCCTGTTGTCAAATGACATTTTAACACATCTTTTTCAATAATGCAAACATTGAAAGGATTTTTCAAATAAATTACAGGATGTTGAGGGAAAGCTAATGATTAAAAAAATAACTGTATTCATTTTCACCGCATTGACCATATTGACAAGCTGTTCAGCCGCGCTTTTTGCAGGGGCAGATTTTAATTCTGAAGAATTTGTCAGTGAGTTGAAATCATATTCGTATTATATGGTAAGTCTTGACGACGGAACGGTTATGTTCAATAAAAACGAAAGTCAAAGGGTTGCACCTGCCGGCTTTGCCAAGCTGATTGCAGCTGTTGTTGCGATTGAAAACTGGGGCAATCTTGATGAAAAAATCACAATCACTGATGACATGCTTTCACTTGTGAAATATGATTACGGTGTTAGAGTTGCAGGACTTAAAGTCGGCGATGTATATACAAAAAGGCAGCTTGTCGATTGTCTGATAATTTACAGTGCAAATGACGTTGAAAGCGTTATTGCCAAAAGTATTGCAGGAAGTAAAGAAACTTTTGTTGCAAAAATGATGGAGATAGTGAAAAAAATCGGTTGTACTGACACGAATATTGTTGATATGCTCGGATTTGATGCGGAAAATCAATATACCACCGCATTGGATGTTGCGAAGATAATCAAATATGCTTTGTCGTCGCCTGTGTTCTCAGAGGCGTTCAGCGCAAAGGAAGTTACAATGCCAAAAACGGGCGATAATACAGAGCGTGTATATCGTGCAAGCAACAAAATGATGACCGCAACCATTCCGGATTACTATCACAGTTCTATAACAGGTGCAAAACAAACATCAACTGATGATGCAGGTGAGTGCGTTGCAGCTGTGTCAACAAAGGATGGATATTCTTATCTGACTGTTGTGATGAAGGGCGATATGGTCAACATTGATGATGACTCTTCTCTCGAAAACACGAGCATGACAGATGCCAGGCAGATGATAGCGTGGGTATACAACAATATTCGCTTCAAGGTTATTGCTGCACCCGGACAAGTGGTAGGAGCAGTGGATCTTGTTGCAGGTAAGGGAAAAGATTCGCTCAGACTCACCCCGGAAAAAGAAGTTTCCGCCCTTGTTCCTCAAAAGGTTTCAAATGATTCTGTTCTGATTGAGCCTATTGCAGAAACAATGAGTGAAAAAGTGCATGCCCCTGTCAGTGCAGGCGATGTTATTTGTCAAGCCAAGGTTTATTATGCGAATCAGGAAATCGCAACGATTAATCTTGTTGCCGCAGAGGACATTGGTCTGAGCCTTTTAGGTTTCACAATGTCAGTAATAGCCGGTGTTCTGAAATCGACTGTATTTATTGTGATTGAGGTTCTGGCTCTAATCGTTCTTGTTACCTTTATGGCTATAAAGATATACCTTATGTATGCAAAGAAAAAACCGAAATTGAAAATTGTTCCGCCTCACGGAAAAAAGAAGAAGAAAAGACCTGCTCAAAAAAGCAAAAACACAGGAAATAAACAATCTCAAAAACAGACGCAGCCAAGTAAAAAATCAACTGCCCAAACCGGCAGAAAGGTTACAAATAGTAACAACATTAACAAAAAATAATGCATAACAATGAATTTTGTGTGAATTTTTCCTCATAGACGGCTCGATTTGTTGACAAATGTTCAATAAAAGATTATAGTTATATGGTAAATATTTTTTATTGGCTTCGATAAGATGAGCCGAATAAATTGGGGGAAATTTATATGAAAAAGTTAGTCAAGATGTTGACACTGCTGGTAATGACGATTGTTCTTGCAGTATCTGCGGTTGTTTTTTCAAGCGCTGCTGATACTAAGTGGACAGCCGCATGGGGAACAGCACCAACTCAGATTGCGATTGACGGTTATGACAACATCGCAGCAATTTTGCGTAATGTCACCGCTAGAACCGTAATCACATCTACCACAGGCGGTTCAAAAATCCGCTTGAGATTTTCAAACTACTACGGAACAAGACCGTTAAAGCTTGAAATGGTTACAGTTGCAAAATCAGCCGTTACATCAATTACTCCGGCTGATGCCACATCAGAAATTGATCAAAGTACATTGAAATATGTCACCTTCAATGGTTCAAAGTCTGTTGAGATTCCTGCCGGCAAAGAGATTTATTCCGATGCAATCAGTTTCAAGGTTAATGCTATGGAGAACATAGCTATCAGTATGTATGCAAAAGAGGCAAGCGAAATAAAAACCATGGGACTTTCAGGCGGTTCAACATTCCTTGATTTCGGCGGCAACAGCACTGAATCAAAAACGGTTGGAATCAGCAACAAGGTTGCAAACAAGACCGCTTTGCAGGCTCTTCTTAAGTTAGCCGGTATATCCGATCTCAAACTTTCCGTAAGTATTGTAAGCATCGTTCCGTGCCTTGCAAGTATGGACGTTTTGGCGGACAAGGATTCATATTCTGTCGCTGTTATAGGTGACTCAACAATTACAAATGAGTTCCCGATGTATCTTGCCGAACAGATCAGCAAAACGGGAACAAAGAATGTTGGTGTTCTCGGTAAAGGTATTCTCGGAAACAGACTCCTCGGTGAAGGCCTTGGATATGTAGGACTCGTTTTCGGCGAATCACTTATTGACCGCCTTGAAAGAGATGTTCTTTCTCAGTCAAACATAAAATATGTTATTGTCAAAATCGGTGCAAATGATATCATGCATCCAGTCTGTACCGATATTGCAGAACAATATCCGGATATTCAACAGCCGACAGCGGAAGAAATTATTGAAGGTTACAGAACTGTGTTCCAAATGTGCCATGATGCAGGTAAAAAGGTGATTGCAATCGGCATCACTCAGTGGAAGGGAAACACAAGAAACTATTTTAACACCGGTGATAAATATCTGAGAACAGATGAAGAATTTAATGCTGACTGGCAGATTGCTCTTGATGTTAACTCATGGCTCAGCAAATCAAAAGAACATGATGGCTATATCAATTTTAACGATATTTCAAAAAGCGAAGATGATCCTGCTGCTTTCCGTCCCGAATATACAGTTGACGGTGCACACCCCACTGATCTGCTTCAGCAGGTATGGGCACAGAATTTTCCGCTTAAGCTTGTTGGTGTAACACAGCATGTTCTCGGTGTTAAGATGAATTCATCTACAGCGAAAATAAATGTTGGTAAGACCAAGAAACTTTCAGCAACAGTTTCACCGTCAAATGCAGTGAATAAAAAACTTACCTGGTCATCAAGCAACACTGCTGTTGCAACCGTAAGTGCAGACGGTACTGTTAAGGCAATCAAAAACGGCACAGCAACAATCACATGTAAATCTGTTGACAGCGGACTTAAGTCTACGTGTAAGGTAACAGTTGTGACTGCACCTACAGGAGTAAAACTCAATAAAACCAAGGCAACAGTCAATGATAAGAAAACAGTTCAGCTTACTGCAACAGTTTCACCGTCCACTGCAACAAATAAATCGGTTAAATGGACTTCAAGCAACAAAAAGGTTGCAACTGTTGACAAGAACGGACTTGTTAAAGCCGTTGCTCCGGGTAAGGCAATAATCACCTGCAAAACTGTTGATAGTGGAAAAACAGTAACTTGCGTTGTGACAGTTAAGGCCGTTAAGGTTAAGAGCATTAAACTTAACAAAACTTCGGCAAATGTGAATGTTGGCTCAACACTCACGCTTAAGCCAACATTTAATCCGACAAACGCAAGCAATCAGAACGTCACATGGAAAACAAGTGATAAAAAGATTGCAACTGTCAGTTCAAAAGGTGTTGTAAAGGGTGTTAAGGCAGGTAAGGTAACAATTACCTGCACAACAAAGGATGGCAGCAAGGTTGCGAAGTGTACAATTACCGTTAAGAATGTTAAAATGAAGAGCATCAAGCTGAACAAAACAGCCGTTGAAGTTATCTCAGGAAATACTTACACACTTAAGGCAACCGTATCACCGTCTAATACAACCAATAAAAAACTCACATGGACGTCAAGTAATACTAAGGTTGCAAAGGTTAATTCAAGCGGTAAGATTACTGCAGTTGGTGCGGGTAAAGCAACGATCACCTGCAAGTCTGCTGATGGTTCAGTCAGTGCAAAATGCACTGTTACAGTGCCGAAAGTTGTGGCTATAGGCATTAAGCTTGATATTACGAAGTTGACAATGCAAGTCGGGGCGACCTATAAACTCAATGCTCAGGTACTTCCGGCAAATGCAACTAATAAGAAGGTCATTTGGTCAACAACTAACTCAAAAGTTGCAACAGTTGACAGCAACGGTAAGGTTAAGGCAGTCGGCAAGGGTACATGCCGAATAAAGGTTAAATCAGCCGAAAATAACACTGTTGAAACCTGCGTTGTTACTGTAAAATAAACAAATAGTGCACAGGTCTTTAAGGCTTGTGCACTTGCTGTTTAATGTTTGTTGTGATATAATTAAATTAAATAAAAATATCGAGGTTGGGCAATGTTAAAAAAATTCAGCATAACCCAAGAAATGATAAATCCGGAACTTCGCTTTATTGGTTCTGCGATAAGATCTGTCTGGGAAAGTTTCAGTGAGAAGAAGTTCAAGTTTTGCAATTTTGCTCTTGATCATGTAGGCAGTATACTGTTCAAAGTAAAAAATGCCGAATTAAAAGAAGTATATCTTAATCGTAATGATGGCTCAAAACTTCGCATGTGTCTATATTTGCCCAAGAATCGCAAAAGTAATGTGCCGGGTGTTTTGTGGCTGCACGGCGGCGGTTATGCTCTTGGAATTCCGGAACAGGACAGCGGATATATTGACGATTTGATTGCTGTGTCGGGTTGCGTAGTACTTGCTCCCGATTACATGAACGCAACCAAAGCACCGTATCCGGCTGCACTGAATGATTGCTATATGGCGCTTGAATGGCTCAAAAATCATGCCGGTGAACTCGGAATAAGAGATGACCAATTGTTTGTCGGCGGTGATAGTGCAGGCGGCGGTCTGACAGCTGCCGTTACATTGCTTGCAAGGGATAGGGGCGAAATTTCCGTTGCTTTCCAAATGCCGATTTATCCCATGCTTGACGACAGAATGATAACTCAATCCTCGCAGAATAACGATGCTCCGATATGGAACAGCAAGTCAAATGAGGCGGCATGGAAACTCTATCTTGGTGATTTATGCGGAACGGATAATGTTCCGAAATATGCTGCTCCTGCGCGTGAAACTGACTATAGCAATCTGCCGCCGACGCTTACATATGTGGGCACGATTGACCCGTTTCACGATGAAACGCTTTTCTATATTGAAAACCTAAAGGCGGCAGGTGTGGAAACTAAATTGAAAACCTATGACGGATGTTTTCATGGTTTTGATCTGTTCAAGTTTACATCAATGTATAAGGATTCACGTGATTTCTTGTTAGAGGGGTTCAAATATGCGGTGAACAACTGCTATAGTCCACAGCCTGAAACGATATCATAACTCTTTATAATAATATGCGGGTAAGTTCTGTCATTCAGATGAGAACTTACCCGCATACTTAAATTAATCGTCAAAGAGGTTATTCAAAATTTGTATTTCTTCTTCTGAAAAGTCATATTCATCAATAAAATCATTCAGATACTCATCGTTAACGCTCTTTTTCGCATAGCTGAGTTTATCGACGACAGTCTGCATAGAATAAAGATTTCCATTGAAATGTCTGAAATCAAATTGCATATTTTTTCCGTCTTTCAATGTGAGCGTGAGCGAGATGTTGGGATAGCGACTTGAACTGTATCGTGAATAAGATGTTTCCAAATTGCTCTCAAGACTGTATGAAATGACTTCGCTGTAGCTATAACTTTTTTTAAGTTGATTCAAACAATTATATTTTTTGATTGAATCGTTTGACAGCTCGTCACGACCGAAAATACCTAACAGTGACACGAAAATAAACAAAATCATCACCGCTAAAGTGATAGCAATAAAACGCTTTGAATAACGTGACAATTTCTTTTTACTCTTGCTTTTCACATTCTTATATCGCTTGTCGAACATCGGAAGTGTGAAAAGATATTTTGAAGTGTTGTAATAATCAACCTTTTTGTTGCCGAAAATAGGGTGAGCACGTGTGTTGAAAACGTCCATGAAGATTATAATAAATACGGTAACAAACATAGGGAAGCAGGTGTTGAAGAAAATGGAAAGCGAAGGTGAATAGGCAAGCGTTTCATCGCTTTTGAAGAAATAACTTTTCAAGTCTGCAATTCGCAAAATAGTAAGCAGCCATAAAGTGATAATGCTTGCGGTTGTCACAAAGTAATAAATAAACTTATCAAGCCTCGACAGCGGCGGATAATCTCTTTTATCAACTGAATACGTTTTCTTTTTATGTTTAGCCATTGTGTTTACCTCGTTGTATGCTTACTTACTGAAAAAGTCCTCTTATTATTTGTTCTTCTTTATCTGAAAGTGAATGTTCTTTTATATATAAATCAATGTAACTGCTATCAGTTGTCTTGGGCTTGTTTTTAATTATTTCACTGAATTTTCCGATTGACATGATGTCTTTAAATTCATTATCCTGAAAACAAATTGTTTTACCGTTTTTTAAGTTAATATAAAAATTTATTTTAGTATCATTAAATCTGAGTGTTCTTTTATAAGTTTGATAGCACCCATAAATATCACAGCTTTCGATTTGGTCAAAGTCAAGGTGTTCGGTTTGATTTCCATAAATATTATATCGGTCAATGCCGTATTGCGTAATTTCATATCTGCTTGTAATACTGAATTTGAACAATACGGCAGTGAATATTCCTATAGTGACAATAATCAGAATTTTTGTAAAAAAGATGATAACAGATTTTGCATTTATATATCTCTTATCGAAAACCGGCAAAACCGGCACATACTTTTTCTTAAGATTAAGATAGTTGATCTTAGGATTGCCAAATATAGGCTTTTTGCCGTAAAAACATATAGCACCGCCAATAAGAAGATAGAAAACCAATGGAAAGAGCAAATATGTTTGACTGCTGTTATTAACCGCTAACACTCCGTCAATAAGATACTTTTTAAACATAATTCTGCAAAATGAAAGAAACATAATTACCGAAGCGGAAGCCATCATAAGAATACCGATTGTCTTATAAATTGCATTATCAGTTTCTGACAGTTTTGGATACTTTTTCTCTTTTCTTTTTACTTCTTTCATTTTGGTTTACCTCCTTAAGTGAAAAGTCCTCTTATTATTTGTTCTTCTTGTTCGTTGAATGATTCAATTTCAATAAATCTGTCAAGCCTGGATGAGTCAAAACTTTTGTTTTGTTCTTTTAATAAATCATCCGCAGTTTTCAGAGCATATACATCTCTGAACTGATTGAAATCAAAGGTTAAATTCTTGTTATCAAATTCAAGCATAATATAAAGCTGAGCAGAACGTAGACTGCGTTTCCCGTATTGTTGTGATGTTATAATTTTGTAAGAGGTTACGTTGTCATAATCAATGGTTTCAACTTGCTCGTTATGTATATTGTAGTGATAAATTCCGTTTTCAGTCAGTTCATATCTTTGAGTAAAACTAAACTTCAGAACAATTGCAAGCGAAATGGCAATGAGAATGACGATGGCTGTTTTTATGCTAAAGGCAGCAACAGCTTTTTTGTTGATATATCGTTTGTCAAATATCGGCAGTGTTTTCTTGTATTTTTGCAAATCGAAATAGTTCACATCTTTATTTCCGAACAACGGTTTCTCATTTGAATACAGAATAATGGAAAGAGGAAATACGAAGAGTGCAAACGGTATTATGAATATTATTATTGAATTATCAACCGCCAATGTGTTACCCGTGAGATATTTAATATACATAAAATGACTCGTTGATGCTAAAACAAAAATCAAGCCAAATGTGAACAGCAGTGTTCCGATACCTTTAAAAATAAGTTTATCCACTTTCGCCAGCGGCGGATAGTGCTTTTTATGTTTTTTCTTCCTTTGCTTTACCATGGTTACTCTCCTTAGGATAAATATTACTTATCAAACAGTTGATTGATTATTCTTATTTCATCATCGGTAAATTCATAGTGATTGATAAATTCATCCAGATGGCTGTCGTCGATCTGCTTTTCTGTATCAGATAGTTTTTCAACAACCGTGTTCATAGCGTAAACGTTTCCATTAAAAGTTGAATCGTCAAAACACATGTTTTTTCCGTCGCTGAAAGTCAGATATATTGATATGCTTGTGGGATTATATCTGCTGAAACGACCTTGTGGATGACTTTCAATGTCAAGTGAAACAACATCGCTGTAGCTGTATTGATTTTTCATGATGTTGAAACAATTGTAGGTTTCGATTGCGTTTGTTTGCAGTTCGGTTCGTCCGAAGATAGCTAATAAAGAGATTGAATATGTTACCAGAAATACGATAACAAATGATACAATCGTTCGCTTAGCCGCTTTTGTAAGTTTCATTTTCTTTTTGTATAGTGCCGAATCGTACCTCTTGTCAAATCTCGGTAAGGTGAAGAGATATTTCGGGTCATTGTAATCAACCTTTGGGTTGCCGAAAATCGGATATTTGCCGTCCAGCAGTATATCACCGATTATTAGAGTACATATCAATATTGTAAATGCGAACGGAATCATAGCCATCAATGATGCTGACGGATTGTAAGCTAACACATTTTCCCGGTTATGAAAATAGTTTGTTGTCCATTTATATCGAATTATAATAAAAGAAAAACACAGCAAAAAACTTAAGGCAGTAAAAGATCTGTATATATTTTTATCCATTTTCGACAGCGGCGGATAGTGCTTTTTATGTTTTTTCTTTTTCTGCTTTGCCATGGTAACACCTCCGCTTTTTTTGACAATATTTTATTACTTATGCGGCTGAAAGTCAATATTTTGCCTTACAAAATTGATAGAGTGTTTGCCTCGAGAATCCATTTGACATGTGTTTTCCCCGCTTGCGGTGGGGAATGTCATTAGCTTAAGGAGAAACGAGTAAAATCTTCCAATAAGACTGAAAATAAAGATAGCCAACAAAGCCCCTTCCTCAGGCACTCGGATTGGTTATGGTCGCAAACTTGCCTCAGCCACCCACACGTTCGTTCAAAGTGTAGGACGTCCTAAGGAAATGGGGTTAGTACCTTACTTACCTATAGCAAAATGCGACGGAAAATCGCTTGTGATTTTTCGTTGTTTTTGCGTACGTCAGAGTTTCTTATTGCTTACTTGTTTCTTTTTCAAAGAATAAGTAAGTGCCTGTCCGGCATGAGGACAAGCCTACAATTGCAACAAGTTATAATTGGGGAATAATTCTATTAGATATATTAAAACTTGCATAAATCCTTAAGTTGATAACATTGCTACGGCGTGGAAACCACAAACTTAGACATCCCTTACAAAATTGTAAGTTTATGAGGATGAAATGTAAGAA
Organism: Ruminococcus sp.; assembly: GCA_023665555.1. GTDB lineage: Bacteria > Bacillota > Clostridia > Oscillospirales > Acutalibacteraceae > UBA6857. The sequence continues at coordinate 9,338 of JAMPDR010000021.1, read as the reverse complement.
CAATCGATGGGAAAATCAGCATCTTCTAATTAAAATATAATCACACAAAACGAAAGGAAGTAATATGAAATGAAAGGTAGAATTTTAGTTTTTGTGATTGTGTTGGCACTTGTGATTGGGTGTGTTGCCGGAGGATTCTATTATCTTGAAAGCTATGATAAAATCTATTACGCTAAAGTTGACAACACCGTAGTTAAAAAATTATCCGAAACTGATGAACTGAAGTATGAATATACTTTGCAATGCTTCGACAAAGACGGCAAAGAGAAAAAACTCACGTTCAAAACAACAAAAGAGTTGAGAGAGGGAGCATATATCTCACTTGAAGTGCGGTCAATGGGTGTTCACAAGTGGGAAGAAGTTCAGTTGAACGATTTACCTCAGAAGGTACAGGGTAAAATTAAATAGCAAAAAATCCTCCACGCATTTCTGCAAGGAGGATTAATTCTTTAGTTCAATCCCTCTGCGTCCATACGTATGTTATAAAACATCTGTATGACCTCAGGTTGATTTTGAATTGATTCTTTCATCTCATTTAATCGACGCTTTCCGATTCGCCTATCGAGAAGAGCAAAAATTGTTATCAGCAGGTTGTCACTTTTTATACTTTCATCAATGCTTTGATTGTCAAATTCCTCAAAAGCAGAGTAAAAACAACGTTGATCAAATGCGCCTGAATTGAGCGATTCCTCATTTATCGCTGATGTGTAAGTGGAATCAAGTGCAGTGTAATAGCTGCCGCACAGAATTTCTTTGCCGTCAAGCCGGATTGCCGCTCTTCCCTCATGGTCGTGTGATTTGTTATAGGTTGTTACATAATATTGAATATGTCCACGCAGTGACTGAGCGAGATAATCATTTTCAAGTTTATGCCTGATTGAACTCCATGTCGCCATAACTGTTCCTCTTATAAGTAACTGCTTGCAGATTTCTCCGCAAGCAGTTGATTGTTTATTTTATAATGCTTTCGCCTGTCATTTCTTCGGGCTGGGGGAGATTCATCATTTTGAGCATTGTGGGAGCAATGTCGCAAAGCTTACCGCCCTCACGAAGTTCGCAAGGATAGCCAACAACAACGAACGGAACAGGGTAGGTTGTGTGTGCTGTGAACGGTGAACCGTCATCTTCAAGCATCTTGTCAGCATTGCCGTGGTCGGCAGTGATGAGCATTGCACCGCCCATTGAAAGAACAGCTTCTGCAACCTTGCCAACGCAGGTATCAACTGCTTCAACAGCTGCCTTTGCTGCATCAAAAATGCCTGTGTGGCCAACCATGTCGCAGTTTGCGAAGTTGAGAATCACAGCATCATATTTGCCGCTCTTAACAGCTTCAACAACCTTATCGGTTACTTCATATGCGCTCATTTCCGGCTGCATGTCATATGTCGGAACTTTCGGAGAGTTAACAAGAATTCTGTCCTCACCGTCATATTGCTTTTCAACACCGCCGTTGAAGAAGAAAGTTACATGAGCATATTTCTCAGTTTCAGCAATTCTAAGCTGAGTTTTGCCGTTCTTTGCCATGTATTCGCCAAAGGTGTTGACTAAGGTCTGCGGCTTGAATGCAACATGTACATTCGGCATTGTTGCGTCATACTGAGTCATGCATACATAATAGAGAGGGAAGAAACCGTTCTTTCTTTCAAAGCCGTCAAAAGCTTCATCAACAAAGGTTCTTGTGATTTCTCTTGCTCTGTCAGGGCGGAAGTTGAAGAATACGACGCTGTCGTTTGCCTTAACTGTTGCGTTCTCTGCGCAAACAGTCGGAAGAACGAATTCGTCAGTGAGGTTCTTGCCGTCCTCATCAACGGTTTCATAAGATTCCTTGATTGCTGCAACCGGGTCGTCAGCTTTGATTCCCTCACCGCAAACGATTGCGTTATATGACTTTGAAACACGTTCCCAGCGGTTGTCTCTGTCCATTGCGTAATATCTGCCCATAACGGTTGCAACTTTGCCGACACCGATTTCACCAAGTTTGTCAATTGTCTGTGCAACATAGTCAGCGCCCGATGCAGGAGGAACGTCACGGCCGTCAAGGAAACAATGAACGAATACTTTTTCAAGTCCCATTCTTTTTGCAAGTTCAACGATCGCATACATGTGAGTGTTGTGGCTGTGAACACCGCCGTCACTCATAAGTCCCATGAGGTGGAGCGCAGAGCCGTTCTTCTTGCAGTTTTCCATTGCACCGACGAGTGCTTCATTTTCAAAAAAGTCACCGTCTGCAATTGACTTGGTAATTCTTGTAAGTTCCTGATAAACAACACGTCCTGCACCGATGTTTGTGTGGCCAACTTCACTGTTGCCCATCTGACCGTCGGGAAGACCAACGTCCATGCCTGATGCGCCGATGTAAGTCATTGGGTTTTCGCTCATGAGTTTGTCAAGGTTGGGTGTGTTTGCGGCAACAATAGCATTGCCGTAGTCTGACGGATTCTTTCCAAAGCCGTCCATAATGCAAAGTAAAACAGGTTTTTTCATTTGATATCAACCTTTCATTAGATTAAATTAACTATGCGGGTGTAAGCTATCTGTATCTGCAAAGCCAAAGCGCATCATATTATTAATATGCGCTGAAAGTTTGTTCTCTTAGAAAAGGAGCTGCCGCAGCAACTCCTTTTTGCAATATTTGAATTGAATTATTTGCTTGCAGCTTTAACGATAACTGAGAAGTCCTCAGCTTTGAGTGATGCGCCGCCGATAAGACCGCCGTCAACATTTACCTTTGAAACAAGTTCGTCAGCGTTCTTAGCATTCATTGAGCCGCCGTACTGAATTGTTACTGTTTCAGCAACGTCAGCACCGTATGCCTCAGCGATTGCTGCACGAACATAACCGTTGCCCTCGTCAGCCTGGTCAGCAGTTGCTGTAACACCTGTGCCGATTGCCCAAACAGGCTCATAAGCGATGATTACGTTCTTAAGCTGTTCTGCTGTTACGTTTGTGAGAGCCATCTTTGTCTGATATTTAAGAAGAGTTTCGGTGTAGCCGAGTTCTCTCTGCTCAAGTGTTTCACCAACGCAGATGATAGCTTTAAGGCCTGCATTGAGAGCAGCGAGCGAACGAAGGTTAACAGTCTGGTCTGTTTCGCCGAAGTATGTTCTTCTTTCGCTGTGACCGATTACAACATATTCAACTCCTGCTTCTTTGAGCATGTCAGCTGAAACTTCGCCTGTGTATGCGCCTGATGCCTTGAAGTGAACGTTTTCAGCACCGATTTTGATGTTTGAACCCTTTGCTGCCTCAACTGCTGCTGCAATGTCGATGAAAGGAACGCAGAGAACTACGTCGCAATCAGCGTCAGCAAGGAGCGGCTTCATCTCGTTGATGAGGGCTGTTGTTTCAGAAGGTGTTTTATTCATTTTCCAGTTACCTGCGATAACTGCTTTACGAACTGCTTTATTCATTTTAATTAACTCCTTTGATAATTATTATTTGAATGAATTGATGGATTATTTGAATGAATTGATGGTTTGTTAATTCAAACGGTCTGCGCTGAATGGGAAGGTCTGATTAATCAAAGGTGTGCAGATTGTGCAATAGATTTTTCGTCAGATTGTTCAAAAACCGCAGGCAATACTTTGTGTATTAACGAGGATTTTTGGACAAAAATGACGGAAAATATATGCACAAGATGTGCGCCTTGGATTAACTCAGAGTTTCCTTAATCTTTATCGTTGAGTGCAACAACACCGGGAAGATCCTTACCCTCAAGGAACTCAAGAGAAGCGCCGCCGCCTGTTGAAATGTGGCTCATCTTGTCAGCGAAGCCGAGTTTTGCAACAGCAGCAGCAGAGTCACCGCCGCCAACGATTGAGATTGCACCGCTTTCAGCGATTGCAGTTGCAACAGCGATTGTGCCGTTTGCGAAGTTCTTCCATTCAGAAACACCCATAGGTCCGTTCCAAATTACTGTGCCTGCATCTTTGATTGCGTCAGCGAACATCTGTGATGTCTTAGGACCAATATCAAGACCCATCCAGCCATCAGGAATGTCGTCGGAGTTAACAACCATATGCTCTGTGTCAGCGTCATATTCTTTACCTACAACGTTGTCAACGGGAATAAGGAAGTTTACACCCTTTTCTTTTGCAAGATTCATCATATCTCTTGCAAGGTCAAGCTTGTCCTCTTCGCAAAGAGAAGTACCGACTGAGTGACCCTGTGAAGCGAAGAATGTGTAAGCCATGCCGCCGCCAACGATGAGAGTGTCAACCTTATTTATGAGGTTTGTGATAACACCGATTTTATCTGATACTTTTGCACCGCCGAGGATAGCAACGAGAGGTCTTTTCGGGTTTTCAAGTGCGCCGCCGATATATTCAAGTTCCTTACGGATAAGGAAACCGCCGACAGCAGGAAGATAATCAGCAACACCTGTTGTTGAACTGTGTGCTCTGTGAGCCGAACCGAAAGCGTCGTTTACATAGATTTCTGCAAGTGATGCAAGAGCCTTTGAAAATTCGGGGTCATTCTTTGTTTCTTCTGCATGGAAACGAACGTTTTCGAGAAGAAGAACTTCGCCCTCTTTAAGGTCAGCAGCAAGAGCCTTTGCACTTTCGCCGACAACATCTTTAGCCATCTTAACTTCAAGACCGAGAAGTTCGCTAAGTCTTGCAGCAACAGGAGCAAGTGAAAATTCAGGTTTGAATTCACCCTTTGGTCTGCCGAGATGTGAGCAAAGAATAAGCTTTGCACCGTGGTCAAGGAGATACTGAATTGTGGGAAGAGAGGCAACGATTCTCTTATCGCTTGTGATAACGCCGTCTTCCATTTTTACGTTGAAGTCGCAACGGACAAGGACTTTCTTGCCTTTTACGTCAATGTCTTCAACTGATTTTTTGTTGAGTACGTTCATCATGTCTGATAATTCCTTTCTACTTGTTAAGTTAAAGTATAGATATTATTACATAACCGTTTCCCATTTTATAACAAAACAGGAAAATTTTCAAGTGTTTAGCTATAAAAAATATGCATAGCTGTGTATGCGATTTTATATATTATGTATATTAGTATGAATGGGGTATTGGGAGTTAAGAGTGCTGCTATGCAGGAGTAATAGATAATAAGAAATAGTGAAGCAGTAAGGTCGCGAATTAAAAAATCCTCAATTTTTGTTTTCGTCCGGAAAATAAATTATAGTACAATCATAGGTTTATTATACTAGCGATTATAATGAATTTGCTATCTGTTTTTTGAAGTAAGAACTATAGATTACCTATATCTTTCTCGCGAACTACTTCACTATTCAATATTATCTATTACTTCAATTTTCAATCATTTCAAGTGCAAAGCTGAGAACATTCATTGCGCTTCTTTGCAGTTCTCCGAGTGTGATTCCGTCTTTCTTTCCAAAAGATGATTTCATTGAACCGTCGGGTTTACGTGCTCCTGTTCTTTTTCCGCCGGGCATGAGGACGTCTACCTGTGCTCTGACACGATATGCCTGATCTTTCGTTCCTTTGAATTCGGGTGATTCGCTTGAACGCATCCACCAGTCGGTCATAACATTGCCTTTGTAACCCCATTCGCCGCGAAGTATCGTGGTGCAAAGGTCATAGTTGTAATGTCCCCAAACACCGTTTATTTTGTTATATGATGTCATGATGTTTTTAGGCTTGGCAGTTTTAACAACAATTTCAAAACCTTTGAGATATATCTCGCGGAGTGCTCGTTCGGAAACTCGCGAATCATTGTGAGTACGGTTTACTTCCTGATTATTGCATGCAAAATGCTTTGGGCAAGCTGAAACACCTTGTGACTGAATACCCTCAACAACACCTGATGCAGTGATTCCCGATACGAGCGGATCTTCTGAGAAATATTCAAAGTTTCTTCCGCAAAGAGGATTGCGGTGAATGTTCATTCCGGGGGCAAGCAGGATGTCGCTTCCTCTGTCTTTCATCTCTTTTGCAAGTTCAGCATAAAGCCGGATGATAAGTTCCTTGTTGAAACTGCAAGCGAGAACTGCACCGTTAGGCAGTAATGAGCAGCATGCCGCAAGACGAATACCTGACGGACCGTCAGTTGTTATGAGGGCGGGGACTCCCTTTTCTCTGAGTGATTCGAGAACACCGCCGAATGCTCCGGCATTTCCTGCCGCGCCTAGCGGACTGTTCATAACGTAGTCGCCCCTTGTGATAGCCTCAAGTTCGTCGAAACTGAGTTGCGCAACAAATTCCTGCATGGTTATACGGCCGCTTTTGACATCGGCAAGTTTATATCCAACGTCACCTGTTTGAGCAATTGATTGCGGCAAGTTATCTTTAATGCGTTTTTTCAGTGATATCTGCATAGTGGGAGCAGGCATGGTAACAGCCTTGATATTACCGCTTTCGTCGGTTTTGGCAATGAGCCTTTCAAACGGATGAGCAGGAGAGGGGGCTGCTGCCTGTGTCAGCTGGGCAACAACTTTAAGTGTTGGTATATCAAAAGTTCTGACAGCTGTGGCAGAGCGTACATCTGTTCCGACATATATTTCATAACTGCCTTTTTCAAGAACATATGCACTTTTGTGACCTGTTATGCCAATGTCGTCATATGATGCACAGTCGCTTATTTTGAACGTAAGTTTAATTTTTTCTTCCTCACCGGGAGCAAGCATTTTTGTCTTTTGAAATGTAGCAAGTGAGCGCAGAGGTTTGCCTAGTTGACCCTGCGGAGCATTAACATAAACCTGAACAGTTTCTTTACCGCTGTATTTTTCGCTGATGTTTTTGACTGTCACAAATATATTAACAATATCGCCATTGATTCGTGTCGTTGTTGTTTTCACATCAAACTCGGCATAGCTTTTTCCGAATCCGAACGGATAAAGAACCTTATCCTTGGCAAAGGTTTCAAAAAATCTATAGCCAACATAGATGTCCTCGGTGTATTCGTTGTATTCCTTATTTCCGAAAAAATTTGCAGATGGATAGTCGGAATATTTTTTGGCAATTGTATCTGCAAGTTTGCCGCTCGGTGATACTTTGCCTGAAAGAACTTCGGCAATTGCATTCCCGCTTTCCATGCCGCCTTGCCAAACATAAAGTAAGGATGAAATCTTTTTATCATATATTTTCGCCCATGACATATCAATGATACTTCCGCAGTCAAGCAGTACAACAACCTTTTCAAAGTTTCTGCAAACTGTGTCCAGCAGTTCTTTTTCGGTTTTAGTCAGATAATAGCTTCCCTCGGTGAGAGTGTTTTCTCGGTCCTCTCCGGCGGCTCTGCCGAAAACTATGATGGCCGTATCTGATTTTTCGGCGGCTGATTTAACGAGTGTGCTTGTGACCGGCATTTCATCATAGCACATAGGCCAGTGACCCCAATAACCGTCATAAACCGGATTTTCCTTAATCCAGTTTTCATATACCGCTGCCAGTTCTTCGTTGACTGTGATATCATTGCATGCACGAAGCCCGTCAATAAGATTTATTTTATATGGCGCGTTAACATCGCCGCCGGAACCGTAGCCTACATAGAAGTAATCCTTTTGAACTCTGCCGAAAACGGAAACAACTCTGTCTTTTGAAAGCGGCAGAACATTGTTGTCATTTTTTAGCATAACAATTCCTTCTGCACTCAGTTGTCTGCAAAGACGTGAAATTTCCTCACTCGATTTACAGATTTCACCCGATGCAACAGATGTTTGCGAAACGGTGTTTGTGACTGAGTTAACAATTTTACCGACCATACGGTCAAGCGTTTTCATAAGTTTCATATGTATTTCTCCTTATTTTTGATATCAGTGTTTACTTTATTATATAAAAGTTAAGATGTCAATAATATAATTTTACCGTTATAAATATCAATTTTATGTTTTAACTTGAATATGATTAATAGTTTTGATATAATGTTTCTAATGAATTTTTGGAGAAAGATTAATGACTGAAAAATATATTTCATTTGACCTTGAAATGCCAAGCAACATTTCACGTATAAGTGCAATCGGAATCACAGTTGTTGAAAATGGGGAAGTTACCGAAAGTTTCTATTCTCTCGTCAATCCTGAAACTGCGTTTGATCCATTCATAGTGAAACTTATCGGTATAACACCGGATATGGTTGCCGATAAACCAACTTTTCCCGAAATTTGGGAGAAGGTTAGGGAAATGATGAGTGATGGCATTTTGGCGGCATATAATGCAACATCTGACCTCAAAGTACTTTGCGAGTGCCTGAAGTCATATGGCATTGAATGGGAACCGACAGTAAAGTATCTTTGTACCTATGAAATGGGACTTGTGAGTTATCCGCAACTTGACGGACACACTTTGGACAAACTTTGTGAGCACGTCGGAATTGACCTTGAACATCATCATGCAGGCAGTGACAGCTACGGTTGTGCAATGCTTTTGGTTGATTATATCAAAAACGGCATGAAAGTCGAAGATTATGTTAAAATTTATGATGTGCAAAGGTGCCGCAGAAGAATCAGTAAAAAGACCTTTGAAGAAAAATATCTGAAAAAATTAATGTCATACGGAACTGAAAAACATAAAATGAAAACACTCGCAAAATTTCCGTATCTTGAACCTGATTGCGTTGTAGGTGTAGAAGAAAAGAATCTTCACAAACTTTCTTTTATGCTTTGCAAAAGCAACAGGGCAATTGATTTCATCCGAAACTATCCTCATACATATTATGATGAAAATAATCTTCATGCGATTCTCATATCCAAGAAGAAAAAATTTAGTTCATGTGTTGCATTGATTGATGAGTTTATACCGTTTATCAACAGCGTTGAAACCTGCGATTATATCAGACCCGGTATATTTGAGAAGAAACAGCCTGAGTTGAAGGATGTAATTTTACGTTGGCTCAACTCCGGCGATAAATACGGCATGATAATCGGCTTTAATATACTCAACCGCTATTATGTTGAAACTGAGTTTCTGGATGAATTTCTTGACTATGTGTCGCAGTTTAAATGCAAATCAGCCGCAGTAAAATCAAGAATTGTGAGATTTTTCCTGCTGTCGCTTGAATATGATTTTGACAAGACATATCCATATCTCATAAGCGGTAGACTGAGCAAAAATGTTCTTGACAAGATTGTTTCCGTCGCATTGAAAGGTGAGGGTTTAAGTGGTGAGCATAGAACCTTGATTGAAGATGTAATGAAAATAATTAGGAATGAGGAGCATGCTGTTGCGCAGAAGTAATAAGTAATAGTGAAAAGGTGCGGCCGCGAGTGAGATAAATTATATCCATAGCTTTTTATCCGCGCAATGAAATTATATACTGACTCAAAATAGAAGATAAATAAAAAAACAATCTTCCAATAAGACTGCAAATAAAGACAGCCGACAAAGCCCCGGCTGTTTTGAATCTCTATGGTTATGGTG
>JAMPDR010000020.1 GCA_023665555.1 Ruminococcus sp. | reverse complement strand
GTTTCTTTTTGGTTACTTTTTCTGAACGCAGAAAAAGTAACTGCCCGTCCGGCACAAGGACAAGCTAGCGCAAGTAATAAGTAGTAGGAAATAGTGAAGCTGTAAGGTCGCGAATAGGATTGATGCAATATTGAGTTTTCATCCGCGGAGAAAAAGTAACGCTTTAAAGAAGTATTAAAAATTAAAAATCTAAAAATTAACAGTTACAACATTTTGCGGATGCAATTTAAAATACACCACTGTTTTCCTCGCGACCACCGTTCCTCACTCCTAACTCCTCATTCCTCATTTCTTTCTTCTGCGGACTGAAGCTTACAGTCTGAACTCACCGGCACGCATATTTCTTACAAAAAAACACAAGGACAAATTTAGCTGTCCTTGTGTTCTTCTGTGATTTGATTGATTATTTAACCTTTACACTCTTAACGGCACTGTAGGATGAGTATACTTTTGTTGAGCCGTAGGTTTTGTAAGCGCGAACTTTAAAGTAATATGTCTGACCTGACTTAAGCCCTGTTTTCTTGAAACTTACAGTCGATGAACTGCCGGCAGTTTTAATTTTACTGTATGAGCCATCTTTCGATGTTGCCATATACAATTCGTAGCCTGTGCAGCTTATCTTGTTCCATGTTACTGTAGCCTGCTTACTGCCTGCTGTCAGCTTATCAAGTTTCGGTGCGGTAGGCGAAGTACCTGTTACAAGAACAGATGATTTTGAACCGTTGTAGTTCTTGCCGCCGGAAACCTTGGTTGCCATAACAGCATATGAATATGAAGTTGCAGTTTTGAGTCCTGTAATCTTAAGGCTTGTGCCTGTTACGGTCTTGATTTTCTTATAGCTTTTGTTAGACTTGTTATAAGAATAAACCGTGTAGTTTGTTGCGCCCGAAACCTTTGACCACGAAAGCGTGATTGAATTGGTGGTTGCACTTGCCTTAAGTCCTGTTACTTTCGCAGGGAGAGTTTTAGCTGAAACAGTTGATGAATAATCGCCGAAATAACTCTTGCTGTTGACGTTTTTATATGCAACAACACGATATTTATATGTGGTGTTGATTGTAAGTTTCGAGTTGGTATAGGAAGTTTTGCTTGTGTTTGCAAGCTTTATCCATCTCTTGTTTTTGCTGTCGTATCTCTGAACCTGGTATCCTGTTATGCCGTCTACTTTTGACCAGGAGAGAGTGACCGAACTTGGTGTTGCACTTGCCTTAAGTCCTGTTACCTTTGACGGTACGGTTTTTGCAGAGATTGATGATGAGTTTGAACCATATATATCCTTGCCGTTTACCGTCTTGTATGCTGCAACACGGTATTTATATGTCTTGTTAACCGAAAGACCTGTGTTTGTGTATGAAGTCGCTTTAACTGTTTTGAGTGTTACCCACTTACTGTTTGCGGTGTCATATCTCTGAATGCGATATCCTGTTGCACCTTTAACGCTTGACCATGTCAGCTTAACAGAACTTGTTGTTGTTGATGCTTTAAGACCTGAAACAGTTGCAGGCACAATCTTATATGACAGTGTTTTTGAACCTGTGAAATAGCCTTTCATTTTAATCGTAGCCTTGTGTGTTCCAACGCTTTTGCTGTCTTTTTCATATGTGACGGTATAATCAGTTCCGCAATTAAGTGCGTTGCCGTCGTTGCCTATTACAATAGTATAAGGCTTTTTATCAGTACCGTCATATGTGAAAGTTGTTTTGCCGAGCATATAGCTTGATACGGCCGGATTGGTACGAGCGAGCGCAGAGGTTGATTCGAGTTTTACCAGTTTGTTGTTGCTCTTGTATTGCAGGAACTGCGGATATTTTGAATTGCTGTTTATCGTATATTGTTTTTTGCTGTGAAGAATTGCATAAATCAGATTGTTTATGCTTGATGCCCAGTCAGAATGAGCGCTGTCTTTGATAAACCATGTATAATCGGGGAACAGGCATGTGGATGCATCGATAGCCTGATCTGCTGATATATATTTTGATTTACCGTTGCTGAATACATAGTCGATATAATTTATTGAAAGTGCTTTGCCGACATCGGAGCATCTTGCACCGAGCGACATTTTGTTAAGTTCAACAAGACCGTCTGCCTGCTGATTGCCATGGGTAAACAGCGGCATAAGACTTACATTGTATTTGGCAATTACGGCTATTTTCATGCCTTTCTTCTGAAGATTTTGCAATGTTTTGTAAAGCTTTCTTTGAACATTGTTCTGATATTTGTCAGCCTTACTGATAATACCTGCATATTTTGATGTCTGACCTCCGAAAACAAATTCTTTTGCGTCGTCATAATATTCTTCACCGACCAATGCCCAGTAAGCAGGCATCGTGCCATAGGTTGAAAGAATCAAATCAGGCATAATCTCTTTGGCAATTTTTGTGAATTTAGCATTGAGAGCTGATCTGCCGATGCCGAGTGTGGCAGTGTCAAGAATCGACATGACCAAAGTCAAAGCTTGAAGAAGATCTGCAAAATCAGAATCAGAATTGGTTTTAACATATTGACGAAGATTAGTATAGTCGATGTTAAAATCGCCTGCAAACATTGCACTTATCGGTAAAAGACCTTTGAGTGCACCGGCATAAAACACGGCTGTGTCGATTTTGCTTGAGCCGTATTCAGTCAGATATGTTGTTGCAATAGCAGTACCCATGCAGCGGCTTACAAGCTGAACTTTCTTTTTGCCTGTTGCTTTGAGAACATCATTGATATATGTGTTAAGCTGTTTTGCAAGTACATACGGATCAAGTCTGCTGTCATATTCGAATGAGTAATCCGAAAGAGTATATCCGCTCTTTTTCTTTGCAGGTGACGGATTCTTCTGAGGATATGAACCGTTTGTGACATTGCCGTTGTTATCAAGAACAAGATCCTTGTAAATCGGATCGATGATCTTTTTAATTTCTTCTTTGAGGGGAGCATAACCGTTTTTATCATTACTTTTAAGATATGCTTTTGCAATGGCATTTGTATTTTGTTCGATTCTGTCTGTGAGTGACGGAGTGGGAGATATCTTTTTTCCGTTCTTGTTGTAAATTGTTCTTCCGTTGCCCTTAACGTAAACGATAGGTAAGTCGTTCTCGTAGGCGGCTTTTGCCGTAACAACAGGTGTCATTACGGTGAAAATCATAAGTAACGAAAGAATTAATGAAACTACTCTTTTTGTAACTTTCATTTCGTTTACCTCCAAGTTAAGTATGAATAATTGAATATCATTATAATAACATATTTGCCTGAATAATTCAATATTTTGATTTCGCAATTATTTGAACAATTTAAGAATATTTTATAAATAAACGCTGTTAACTTTAGAAAAGGCATAAGTGCTTGCGCACGGCTAATATTGCGTGGGAAGATTGTACCTATCGAAAAATTCAGTCCGCAGAGAGGGAATTTAATGAGGAATGAGGAGTTAGGAGTGAGGAACGAAGGCCGCGGATAAAATATCTGCTGTCTTAACTTCTCATCCACGAAATAAAGTTATATACAAGCTAAAAGCATAATAATAAATAAAAACAATCTTCCAATAAGACTATAAGCAAAGATTTAAATCAGCGTTAAAAATTAAAATCTAAAAGTTAACAATTAACAATTACTGCATTTCGCGGATATTATTTAAAATATACCACTGCTTTTCCCGCGACCATACCTCTTCACTATTTTATTACTTCAGTAAGGTATAAGTCCGAAAAAAGCAAGTGCGCAGAACCTAAAAACTCTGCGCACATTTAATTTTTTTCAACAGTATTTAATCAGAATACTTTTCGATAAGTTCGATTGTGTCAGCAACCGTTTCAATTCCCAAAGCTTCACGGTCGGGAATTTCAACATCGAACTCATCTTCAATTGCAACAGCCATGTTAACAAGTTCAAGAGAATTTAAGCCGAGGTCGGTGCGGATGTTGGTTTCTTCTGTAATTTCGTCTGCTGAAATTTCTGCATATTCGCAGATAACTTTTTTCATTCTTTCAAGCATTTTTATTATCTCCTTTACAAATTATGAAATACTGTCAAGCAATTCACCGATTGTGATATCTGGGTTTTCAATACCTGCAAGGATAACCTTAACAGCGTTTTCATGAAGAGCCTCAATATTTTCTGCGGTTGAAAGTTTAACTCTGTACATATAGTGCATGTTTATGCCGAAATCTTTCGGATCCGGTGTGCATATCGTGTAGAGCGGAGTAAAATATCTTCCGAGATTATATGACTTAAACTCAAAGGTGTAAGGTAAATTCGGAATGGCAGGAATCGGAATCCATGAGAACATCATGCATGCAGGTCCTTGAATGAGATTGTAGTTATAAATATCTCTTGAAATATCTCTTGCAGTGATATACGGATATGAACTGTGGCGGTAAAGCTGAGTTCTGACTGATGTCATTTCGTCAAGTGCCTGTTTGAATGTATAGTCCTCAGGAATAATTGTACGCAGCTGCAACGGTTGTGTAAGACATCCGCTCATGTTCTTTTCGCTGTTTGTTGCACGTTTGCTGCAAAGCGACATCATGAACACATCGGGTGTGCGATAGTTGATTGATGAGCAATGTGTACGAAGTCCGAGTTGAAGAATACTTTCAGGAGCAATCTTGTTTGCCTGGCAATATTCGAAGATTTTCTTTGCATCTTCAGGTGCAATATGTCTTTCAAGGGTGTCGCACTTGTCATAAATCGGATTATAAGCGGCAGGAACGCGAAGATTCGGATTCTTCTTTTTCGTGCGGTACGCTTCAAGAAATGCCGGACCGTGAACACCTGCGTAGAACGGCTCACCGCCTTTAAGGAAGTATTTCTTATAAAACAACTCATGCTTAGCCATTTTCTTTTTGTTGCCAAGACGGGCAAACTCTTCCTGGATATAGTCCTCATATTTATCAAGCGGAGCAGGCATTTCTGTGCCGTCTTTAATTGCGTGATAAATCTTAAGTATGTCAAGATAGAATATGATGATACCCATTGCGTCAATGTTCAGATGGCTGACATTAAGATAGATACCGCTTCCAACACCTTCAGTTTTATAAAAATAAATTCTGAAAGTTTCATCTTTAAGGAAGTAAACAGGTTTTTGAGCATCTTCTGAGAAGAAAGCGTCTTGTTCTTCAAATGAAGAGAAATACTTCACCGGAACTTTGTATTCAAGCTTCGGTAAGAAATACTGCTTGATCTGTTTGTTTACTGTTGTAAAACGCAGACGGAAGCTGTCGTTTCTGTCAAGTTCGATGTCAAACGCTTTTTGCAGAGCATCAAAATCAATTTCCGTGTCAAGAGTAAACGAGGTGGGCACCTGTGTCAGCTGTTTGTGGAAGCTGTACTTAACCATGAGATACATCGTTTCCTGTGACGGAATGATGTCATACATTTTATAAGGGGGCAGTTGCTTTTTTTTCAATGAAATCATCTTCTTTCTTTCAATGTTACAACGTGTCACATTTGTTTAATGATAGCACAAAAAATATTTCAAGTCAAGAGAAGTATAAGTTTTAATGTTAAACAGTATATTGATAGTTATTAAACTATCTAATAAGTTGATGCTTAAACACCTGAATAAGCATTGAAACCGCCGTCAACTGCAATTGTTGTGCCTGTGATAAATCCGGAGTAAGCCTCATCGCAAAGGAAAAGAAGTGCACCTTCAAGTTCTTCCGGCTCGCCAAAACGCTTCATCGGGGTTGCGGCAAGGATCTTTCCTGTTCTTGCTGTAGGCGTTCCGTCCTCGTTCCAAAGAAGAGCCTTGTTCTGATTTGTTGAGAAGAATCCCGGAGCGATTGCATTAACTCTGATACCCACCTCAGCAAAGTGAACAGCCATGAACTGAGTGAAGTTCTGAACTGCTGCTTTTGCGGCGGAGTAGGCAGGGATTTTTGTCAGCGGACGATATGCGTTCATTGATGTGATCATAACTATGCAAGTGTTTTCTTTTTCTGCCATGTCACGTGCAAAAATCTGAGTCGGAATAAGTGTGCCGAGAAAGTTGAGATTGAACACGAATGAAATGCCTTGTGGGTCAAGGTCAAAGAAGGTTTTGATATTGTCATCCTTCTGAGCAAGGTCGATTTTTTCAAGTGTTTCTTTGGTTGTTGTACCTTTGGGATTGTTGCCGCCTGCACCGTTGAGAAGAATGTCACAAGTGCCGAGTTTTTCGGCGATTACGTCGCGTGCAGCTTTCATGCTGTCGCTGTCAAGAACATTGCAGCCTACTGCAATCGCAGTGCCGCCGTCAGAGATGATTTCATCTGCAACTTTTTGTGCGGCTGCTTCATTCAAGTCAAGGACTGCAACCTTTGCGCCCTGTTTTGCAAGTGACTTTGCAAAGCTGCTGCAAAGCACTCCGCCGCCGCCTGTTACAACTGCAACTCTGTCTTTAAGATTTTCATGATTGAACATAATTGAAACCTCCAAATAAATCAATAATTTTTATTTAACATTGCCTGCAAAACTTTGTTCGTCGCAGGAATTGCGTCATTATATCCGATGCCACCGTTTTCAAGGCAGACAACGATTGCATAAGGAAAATCGTTCCTCTGAGAGAACCCGTAGAACCATGCGTGGCTCTTTCCATTGGAAACTTCGGCAGAGCCTGTTTTTCCGCAGAACTTCAGATTCGGAAACTTTGAATCACCGTAGTAATTTTCAACATTTGATCGAAGCAGTTTTTTCAACTTTTTTGCTGTTTCTTCGCTTAGTGATATATTCTTGTTAATTTTGCCTTTTGCTTCGGTCAGATTTGCTGAGTCCTCAACCAAATAAGGTGTTACAGCTTGTCCGCCGTTTGCAATTGCGCCTGCAAGCATGAGCATCTGGCAGGGATTAACAAGCGTTGTATACTGTCCGATTCCTGCCCAGCCTAAGTCAAGTGATGTGGCTTTGTTTACATCAAAATAGCTTGCCTTTGTTGTTGCCCTTGCAACGGTGACACTTTTGTCAAAACCGAGTTGTTTAACTGTTTTTGTCATTTTATCATTGCCGAGCTCGTTTGCAAGTTCGGCAAAAACGCAGTTGCATGAAACGTTGAGCGCGCGTTCAAGTGTCAGCTTGCCGTGACCGCTTTTGTTGTTGCAGATAACATCTCCGCCTTTAGCGGCATATTTGCCTTTGCAGGTGAATGTCCTTTTTTGCACATCGGGGATGTTTTCGAGTGCGCAGATAGTAGTTACAACCTTGAATGTTGAGCCGGGTGTGAACAAGCCGGAAATGAATCTATTAAGATAGATGCCGTCATATTTTCCGCTTGTGTTGGTTTCGATATCAGACGGCTTGTTGTTCGGGTCGTATGTCGGTGCGGATACCATGCAGATAACTTCCCCCGTTTTATAGTTGTATACGCAGATGGTACCTTTGTTGCCTTTCATCGCGTCATATGCCGCGGCATTGATGTCTGCGTCAATTGTCAGCTTGATGTTGATGCCGTCTTTTGATTTAACAGCATCATAAACACCGTCAACAAAATTATAGCCGATAAGTTCGGGACGGTAAAGTGTCTGAATGCCGGTTGAGATATATCCCTGTGAATCACCAACAACGTGCAGGGTGGATATTCTGGTTTTATAGCTGTCGGAATAAATTCGCTTGCCGTCTTTTGTTGTAACAAGAACAGTGCCGTTGCGGTCATATATTGTTCCTGCTGTTGACAGCTGGCGGTTTGTGAAAACATGATTGTTGACTCTGTTTGCCGCCCATGTTCCGCCGTGGGCAATGAATGAATAAAGCAGAACACCGAGTCCGACAAAGAAAGCGGCAATGAGCGCAAAAATAACATATGCCCGTTTGGTTATATTCTTCATATTTCTGCACCGCCTTTATGTATTTCTGAATACTTTCGGATATGTTCTTACATCAGCAGATTTGATGAAAGCAAACAGTGCCCATGAACAAATCATGCTTGAGCCGCCCTGACTGACGAACGGCAATGTGACGCCTGTCAGCGGAAGAATATCGGTGATTCCGAAAATGTTAAGGCTTGTTTGGAAAAGCAACATGGCCGCCGCAGAGCAAGCCGCAATTGAATAAAACGTTGACGGAGCGGATTTTGAATTTTTAACCGCATAAATCGCAATGATAGCAAATGCGATAACGATTGAGAAAGCAACGATCATACCGAATTCTTCGCACACAACTCCGAAAACAAGGTCGGTCGTTGAGGCGAAAATGTAGCGAAGTCTGCCGTTGCCAAGGCCGAGTCCGAACAATCCGCCGCTTACTGAATAAATCAGTGTTCGCACCTGCTGGAATCCGCGTGAATCATCAATATGTTCCCAAACATGGCGATATGCGGCAAATCGGTTTGCAACATATGGCTTGACAGCGATGATAAGTATCGCACCTGCCGCTGCCGCTGCGCACACAAAAAGTATTGAGCGGATATCGCCCGAACGCATGAAAGCAATGATAACAAATGTGAAGAAGAAAATCAATGCCGTGCCGAAGTCCTTCATCAGAATGGGAACACCGATACATGCCAGTGCATAGCCAATGTAAAGATAGATATTCTTTGTTGTGAGCAGTTTATCAAGCGATGCCGCGCCAACGAAAATGAAAGCAATTTTGACTATCTCCGCAGGCTGAATGGAAAATCCGTGGAACTTGATCCAGTTATATGCGCCGTTGGTGGGACCCGAAACAAAGCGGATGTAAACAAAAGCGGCATAGAAGAAAACGAGCGAAAGAATTGCAATCGGCATCCTCACAGCCATAACACGCTTAACGTCCTGCAAAAACCAAAGCAGAATATCATAAACAACAAGTCCCATGATAACGGCAATCAACTGCTTTATCAGTGAGTCCTTGTCCACGCTTGCTGAAACGCACATTCCGATTCCACAAAGGAAAAACGCAATCAGCTCCAACTCAAAGTTGACCTTCTTGAAAAATGTGTGCATGAATCCGACATAAAGCCACTCGAACACAGTATATCCCAAAAGCACAAGTGCGTGAATTGGGTAGAACTTTCCGTCATCGAATATAACGGGAAGTGCAGTGAAAAATTGGAATATTGTCAGCAGCAAAAGAATAAATCCGCTGTCAACGTATTTATATTTTTTTCTCAGCCTGTCCCTGTAGGCAGGCTTGTCCTTTCTTGCCATTGAGATACCTCCTTTAAGCTGTATTACCCGAACGAACCGTATAATACAATCTCTCATCGCCCAGTGCAATTATATCGCCGTCAAACAAAAGCTGAGGCTCTGTTATGCGGTTGCCGTTGAGGAGTGTGCCGACGCTTGAACCCGCATCCTCAATTGCCCAGCCATCATCATAAAGCACAAGGTTTGCGTGTCTGCGCGATGCATTGGGAGCGGTGAGTTTGATGTCGCAGTTTCGGTTTCTGCCAATGGTGACAAGGTTGCCGCAAAGTGCGAAAACTTCGCCCGTGTCGCGGTTGATAATGGCAGGCTGTTGCACATATGACTGAAACGCGCCGCTATCGTTGGTTCTGTTCGGTGTTTCAACCGTATATGAGGGGTGCTCAGTGAATATGCTGCCGCTGTAAGAAGAATAGTCTTCTGCCGAAAAACTGCTCGGCGATTTTTGAAAATTCAGATTCGGGCGGTTGTCATTGTCATAAAAGTCGCCGCCGAAACTGCTGTCATAGTTTGCACCGTATGGATTTTGCGGACGGTTGTAGCTGCTGTCAAAAGCTGCACCCTGTTGTGGATAGGGATATTCATGAGCAGTGGGCTGCGGCTGAGTGTTGACAGGCTGACTGTTTCGTTTACCTTTCTTTTTGCCGACACGCTGAACAGGGTCGTTGACAACTTCGAATTTATATTTCATCTGGCCGATGGTGAGAATATCGCCGTTTCGTATAGTGGTTTTCTTTGTTGCTTTTTCGTCATTGATTGCAATGCCGGATTTTGAAAGCAGGTCATAGATATACCAGCCGTCAATTCTTCTGCTGATTACGGCATGGAAACGTGAAATCGTGTCATAGCCGACAACAATATCGCATGAACTGCTTCGGCCGATTGAAGTTTCCCACATGTTGAGCGGATAGCGTTCGCCGTCAACCATATCAATTATATAGCCGTAGATTTTATCTTTCGGGTGTCCGAGCAATAATGCAAGCACGCATTTTGTGAGAATCATAACCGTTAAAAGCGGCAATAGATATCTTGAAATTGAGATAACAAATGACATATTTTCCTCCGTGGGTGGTGTGGGCAGAAAACAGAACACCGCTGATTTATCTTGTCCACACATAAATATACATTATAATGATATGACAGGTTGCTTAATTTGTCAATAAAAGCAAGCATAAAAAATGCAAACCCGCATCAATTTTTCATGATGCGGGGATACATAAACTAAAATCCGTATTTTAGCCACTCTGATTAATAATGTCTTTTGCCGCAGGCGCAGGTCTGATTTATTCTGAACAGTTTCCAGAACACGCGGACAATTTTGTTGATGATTTTATAGACCTTTCCGCCCTTGTGACAGATGCAGCTGCATGCTTCAGGTTGAGCGGTTGCAATTTCTTCACCGCAGGTGTCGCATTTACCGTCATTGTCAGCATCGGTATGTTCATGCTCTGCAACATCATAGCTGACGTTCATATCATCGGTTGAGCCGTCTTTGTCATATGTAATCTCAATATCGCTGACAGCGTCTGTGATTTCCTGAGTGCTGATGATTTCATCGTCTTTTGAAAGGGTAACCGTTCCGTTTGAAAGTCCTGTAACGATGATGCCTGTTTCGGTTTGGGTTGCAGTGACCTCTGAAGCAGAAGATGTACCCGAAACTGCAATAACAATATCTTCTTCGTCAGTACCTGTTGATTCAAAAGAAAGTTCACATTTTGCACCGATTTGAGTGTCAAGCTGTGCATTAATATCATCTTCGTCAATTGTCATTGTAACAGCTGAACCCTCTGTAACAGTTGCATCAATTATTGTGTCATCTCCTGCGAGTGAAACAGTGTTGTTTTCACCTTTAATGTCTGATACTGTAACTGTTTTGTCGTTGCTTATCCAATACATGTCGGTTGTATTGTTACTAACTGCTGTATCTACTCCGTCACAGTCAGCTATTTCAACATAATCACTGCAACTTATTGTGTAGTTGTCATTACAATCAACGGATAATAAAACTTTATCGCTGTCAAGACGTTCCATACTCTCAATATATGTTTCTACTGTATCATCCTCTAAAAGTGCAGGATTGACAGTTGCCTTTTTTCCGGTTAACAGTATTTGATAAGGTCTATAGATATCCGTTTGATATCTAATTAGTGTATCTTCGCTTGACCAACCACCACTGAATGACCAGGAGCCATCGTCATTTATTGTAAGACGTTCCAATGATTTCATGTTATTAGGATCATCAATTAATATATCATTTCCATCTATACCGACTGCTAAAACTCTATGACCGCTATCTTTTTTCCGTTTTCCATTTTTATCTTGAACATAGTGAGATAATCCGATTGTAACACAAATGAGATCATTATTTAAAAAAGATTGGACTAGTTTTTTTAATCCACTTATATCACCCCATGTTGCCATGGATGAGTCGCTAACTTCGCTGCTCATTTGATATATAAACGCATATTTGATATAGTCTTTAACTGAAATTTCGTTGTTTCCGCACATAAGCATAGAGGATTTCGATGCGTCTCTTAAAACATCACAATATGTGCTATCGCTAAAGATGTGATTATTATATATTGACGTTGCGGAAGGAAGTCCGTTATATATTGCGGCTGTTGTATATGCCATTCCGAAGCATAAGCCGCCATTGCTTACTTTACTCTGATTTTCATATAATTGTTTACCTGGACCAGATTCATAAATTGTTGTAAAATATTTTTCCGAAATTGATTCTCCTCGATTTTCAAAATTATAACTATCTTTTTGGAAATCATATCCTTTAGGAAGTTTCTTTTCCCACTCACAAATAAAGCCAACATCGCCCCAAAAATCACCGGGACGTTTAATACTGTATTTGTCATTCCATGCACCGATAGCAAGATTATGAGAACCGTCAAGTTTTGTTATCATTTGAACATAATTTCCGTCACCGCTTGGTTCATTCTCACCAACATTCCAGTTTTCATACCCCCATGGTTCACCGGTAATCCACGTCCATGTAGAACCGGATTTTGTTGCTCCGATCCAAACCACCGCTCTTTCCATACTAGTTGTTAAACCGCTTACAAAGTTTTGTTCCGCACTAGATGTGATAGTAACTAAATGTCCTCCAAGTGATTTGCATTTTGAGTTTGCTTCTGACCAGTTTGTGGTTTCGTCATATAATTTATAATAACTGCCATTAAACTCCACAGCATCGCTTGGTATGCTGCTTGCGGCTCTCGCCGTAACATTAACGTTGCCCATAGGTAAGCCGCAAATGCACATGATAACTGCCATGATACAAGCCAGTGTACGTGTTAAACTTTTTCTCATTTTCTTTTTTACCTCCGTTTACTTTAATTGCACATTCTTTATAATCAAATACCTGCGTCAGACGTCATAACGCAAAAATCAGACAATAAAAAAATGCGCCTCAAACAAGACGCATTGTAAAAGCATCTCATTTGCTGCGACACAAAAATTTAATAAGCCATTCAAGCAAAAAATAAAGGAATGATTAATTAAAGGATGCATTTTACCAAAAATGTCCTTAAATTTTTGCTTAAATAACAAAATACAGCTTATTTAATTTTCATGTCGCAATGCAACTATAACATAACAGTAAATAAAAAGCAATATTATTTTTGAAAAATTCTTTTCAGCGTTTCAGATAAAATAAAAAGAGCGGCTGATGTCGCTCTTCAAATAGGTAGAGGTCGGCCACATGCGGTCGACCCTACGTATAGATTGTATTCATCTCATCTTTGCCTCAACCCTATATATCGGCTGACCGAGGTCGGTAAAACGCTTTTCATATTCGGTCATAATGTTGCCCTCAAAGCCGCTGTTGTGCAGGTCGAGTGAAACATTTTCAAGCAGAAATCCGCACTTTGAATATTCCGAAAGAGAGAATTCAAAAAAGTGCATGTTGTCGGTTTTCTGATGAATTTCGCCGTCGGGTTTCAATATGCGCTTGTATATCTCAAGAAAATCGGAATGTGTCAGTCTGTGCTTGGCATAGCGCTTTTTGGGGAACGGACACGAGAAGTTAAGATAGATAAGTTCAACGCTGTTTTCGGGTATGTAAAGGTCGAGATGTTCAGCGCCCATGATGAAAAATCTGATGTTTTTCAGCTCTGCCTGTTTTGCTTTTTCGCATGCTTGAACAATAACGTTTCTGTTGATTTCAACTGCAATAAAATTGATGTCCGGATTTTGCGCGGCAATTTCCATTGCAAACTGACCTTTGCCGCAGCCAATCTCCAGCCTGACCGGATTGCTGTTGCCGAAAAGCTGTTCAAAATCAAGCAGTTGCTTTTCGGGTTCAACGCCGTATTCAAATTTGGTTTCCGGCACGTCTATCAGATATTCCTTACAGTTCTCAAGTCTGGGTTCAAGGTTTTTCTTTCTTCTCATTCTCATAATTATGTATCCTCGCAAATCAAATAATACCCGAATATGATACCATAAAAAACAGATTGCGTCAAATAGTAAATGAGGAATGAGGAGTGACGGTTGCGGGGAAGATATCGGCGTTCTTTAGTTATTCGTCCGCAGAAGATTGTAGATGCTTATTTATGTTTGCAATAAAAATATCAATTATTGAACTCAGCGACAAAAGAAAAAACACCGCCAATCCTCACAAAATTGCAGTGTTTTCTTAAAAAATACCAAAATTTTTGAGCAACCGCTTATCGCAGTACCTCTGTTGTTTATTATTATACCATAGATCAGCATTTTGTCAAGTGTGGCATGCTGATTTTTTGTTTGTAAAATTTGATATAATAATGTATAGGCAATCTGTCAATTGTCGATTTTTTTCTTAAATCACGGTTGTAATTTTTTAGTTTTCATGTATAATGTATACGTATAAATTTGATTAAAGCGGTACCGAGATATGAGGTGACTAAATGGTATCAGGAGAATTTTTGACTCTCAGAAAAAAGATTATTGAAAAAGATTTTTCACGCATGAACGATATGCAAAAAAAGGCGATTTTCCAAGTAGAAGGTCCTTTGCTTATTCTTGCAGGTGCAGGCAGCGGAAAAACAACAGTTATCGTTAACCGTATTGCAAACATTGTAAAATACGGTAATGCATATAATTCATCAAATGTTGCTTTTGAACCGACGGAGCAGGATGTTGAGTTAATGAAACAATATCTTGCAAGCGGTGACGATGATTTGCTTTTTGATATTGAAGATTTACTTTGTGATGAGCCTGCAAAGCCTTGGCAGATTTTGGCTATCACATTCACAAATAAAGCAGCAAATGAACTTAAGGAGCGTTTGGAAAAAATGCTCGGTGAGGGCGCAAAGGAAATTTGGGCAAGCACATTCCACTCATGTTGCGCAAGAATACTTCGCCGTAACGCAGACAGACTCGGCTATTCATCAAGCTTTACAATATATGATACGGACGATGCAAAACGTCTTATCAAAGAGTGTCAGCGTCAGCTTGGAATCAAGGACAGTGCACTTTCACATAAAACTATTTTAAATGAAATCAGCCGCTCAAAAGACTGCCTTATCACTCCTGATGAATATATTACTCAGGCGGGTAAAGACGTACGCGCTCAGCGCATTGGTCAGTGCTTCAAGATGTATCAGCAGGAACTGAAAAAGGCAGATGCAATGGACTTTGATGATATGATCGTCAATACTGTTAAGCTGCTTGAAACTTGCAATGATGTCAGAGAATATTATCAAAGACGCTTTAAATATATAATGGTCGATGAGTATCAGGACACGAACCATGCGCAGTTCAGACTTACTCAACTGCTTGCCGATGGCTACAGAAATATCTGCGTTGTGGGTGATGATGATCAGAGTATTTATCGTTTCAGAGGCGCAACGATTGAAAATATCATGAACTTTGAGTATCAATATAAAAATGCTACTCTTATAAGACTGGAGCAAAATTATCGTTCAACACAGACAATTCTTGATGTTGCAAACGAGGTTATCTCCAACAACAGCAAGCGTAAAGGCAAGAACCTTTGGACGAGTAACCCTGTCGGTGATAAGGTTAAGATTCACACCGCGGCGGATGAGCACGAGGAGTCGCAATACATAACTGATATAATTTCGGAAAACGTCAGCAGCGGCGATTACAAATTCAGTGACCATGCCGTGCTTTACAGAATGAATGCTCAGTCGAACTCACTCGAACACAGCTTTGTCAGAGCAGGTATACCATACAGAATCATCGGCGGCTTTCGATTCTATGAAAGAGCGGAAATCCGTGATGCAATTGCATATTTGACGGTTGTCAACAATCCGAGTGATAACATCAGACTAAGCAGAATCATCAATGTTCCCAAACGAGGAATCGGCGACACAACGGTTAACCATGCTTTTGAAATTGCATCGGGACTTGGTGTGAGCGTGTTTGAGGTTATCTCTCACGCTGATGAATATGAAGCGCTTAAACGTGCATCGGGCAAACTGATGGAGTTTGCACAAATGATTCAGCGTCTTAACGAAAAGGTTGACACTGTTCACCTTGATGAGATTTTCAAAGAGATACTCGAAGAAGTCGGATATATCAACTATCTTGAAGCGGACAAGGAAAAGGGCGCGGAAAGAATCGAGAATATCTCGGAACTTGTTACAAACCTTGTTACATATGAAGTTGAGAATGAAGAAGCAACTCTTTCAGGCTTCCTGGAGGAAGTTGCACTCATGACGGACATTGACAATTACAACGCTCAGACAGATGCAGTTGTTATGATGACACTGCACTCGGCAAAGGGTCTTGAATTTCCCGTTGTGTTTATCCCCGGAATGGAGGAGGGAATCTTCCCCGGACACCAGAGCATGTATTCGCCCGAAGAAGTTGAAGAGGAAAGACGTCTTGCTTACGTTGGTATCACAAGAGCGCGTGAAAAACTTTTCCTTTGCAATGCATATATGAGAATGTTGTTCGGTTCAACATCACGCAATCTTCCGTCAAGATTCATCACAGAGATACCGGGAAATCTTGTTGAGAAAAGCGGCAATTACGGTGAGCGCACCATATTCACGAGAAAGCGTGATGATGACGACGTCAAAGTTTCCACAGGCGGTACATTGGCTTACAGCGGCAGCGGATATCTTTCAAAGCAGCGCAAGGCGGCAACCGCAACACCTGTATCAAAACCGAAACCGTCCACGGTCAGCTATAATCAGGGTGATACGGTTGTCAGCAAGGTATTCGGTCAGGGTGTTATTCTCAGCGTTAAGCCGATGGGTAACGATTCAATGCTTGAAATTGCATTTGACAGTGCAGGAACAAAGAAACTCATGGCGAACTATGCGAAGCTGGAGAAAGTGTAATGTATAATGCGTAATTCGTAATGCTTAATGCGTAATTGCGGGGAAGATTGTACCTATCGAAAGCAGGAGTCCGCAGAGGAAGAAACAATTAGGAATGAGGAGTTAGGAGTGAGGAACGAAGGCTGCGGGTAAGATAGTGGCAATTGTTAGTTTCTTACCCGCAAAGTATAGATAGCAGTTGATTTATAGCTTGCTATTATAATTATAATAACTTTCTAACCGTTACATACAATTTATTTTCGCGGATGAATAATTTAAAATTGGTTACTGGTTTATTCGCGACATCAACTCCTAATTCCTCACTCCTAACTCCTAATTGTATACGCTCCTCATTAAATCAAGCTACTAATTATTTCACATCTAATAAATTATATTTATATAAAGGAGAATAATTATGAGAAAATCAATCAAAAAAACAATCAGCATTTTATTGAGTATCATTATGATATTCAGTGTTTCGGCAGTTGCATTTGCCGCCGAAGAATCTGTAACACCTGTTATCGTTGTCAGCGGTATGGGTTCACGTCCGCTTTACGGCGAGGACGGTGAGGCTGTTTTCCCGATGCAGAGCGAAACAATCATCAAGAGTGTTGCCGAAATGGTTTTTCCGCTCACGGGTTCAATCGCAATGGACAACTGGGAAATCTTCGCAAAATACGGTGTAGAGCCTATCCATGCTTTGTTTGCTGACCTAGCATGTGACGAAAACGGTGATTCGGTTAAGAAAATCTCACCAACAGTTTATCCTGAGTCATCCGGCAATTATGAAGTGTTCACAGATGTCAAGGATGATGAAACAGCTGAAACCGCAATGGTTCGCACAATCGCAGACAAAATAGGCTATGACGATACATATTTCTTCAACTATGACTGGCGCTTCAATCCGATGATGCTGGCCGACGAACTTGAAGAAATGATTGCTAAGGTCAAAGCTGAAAGAAACTGTGATAAGGTTTCACTTGTCGGTATGAGTTTCGGCGGTATGATTATTTCATCATACATTTATAAATACGGCACTGACAGCATCAAAAACATGGTTTATGCTTCAACTGCTTTTAACGGTGTTGAACTTGTGGGTCAGCTTTTTGCGGGAAATATCGAAATTGAACTCGGTGCGGCTCTCAATTATCTGACTTCATTCACTCAGGGCATAGAGTTCCTTTCATCAATCCTCGGTGTAAGCACAAAGGTTCTTGAAACCTATGGCATAAAAGGTAAGCAGGCAGTGAATGATTATCTGAAAAGAGTTATTGACGTTTTGTCATATCCTGCATATACAGAAGTATTCGGTGATACATTCGGTGCATTCCAAGGAATGTGGTGTCTGATGCCGATTGAATATTATGAATCATCAAAGCAGTTCATGTCGGAAACGATTGAACTTAGTGACAGCTTCTACGCAGAGGTTGAGGACTATCTTTACAACGTTCAGGACAATACGCAAGAACTTATCAGTAAAGCTGAAGATAACGGTGTCAACGTGTATATCGTCGGTGCTTACGGTTATTCGGGAATCCCTGTTTCGGCAGGTTCTGCAAACCACACCGATAACCTTATTGATACATATCTTATGACAGGTAACAGCATTGTTGCTCCCTACGGCAAAACACTTAATGATGTTGACTATTCAAATGACGGATTCTGCACAGAGCATAACCATGTATCAACTGATAATGTTATTGACGCAGGCGGATGTTTCCTGCCTGAGCAGACATGGTTCATCAAAAACATGCGACACGTTGAATATATGGTCAACACACGTTCGGCAAACCTTGTTGCATGGCTTGCATCAAGCGATGAAAAGGTTGATGTTCACACAAGTGAAAGCTATCCGCAGTTTATGGAACTTACTGTAAGCAGCGGCGAATATAAATCACTGACAGACGGAGTTAACCTTGACGGCGAGGACGTTAAGACAGATTTCCTTTCAGTGTTTAAGGCTTTAATAAAAAATATAATCAATGCAATATTGAAATTTCTTAATTTGGGTTTAGTTTTATGAAGTACTATAATGTAAAAGAATTCGGTGCTGTGGGTAACGGCACACATGATGACGGAAAGTCAATTCAAAAAGCAATCGACCTTTGCTGTGAAAACGGCGGCGGAACGGTTGTGCTTGAAAGCGGAAATGTTTTCTTCAGCAGTTCAATTGCACTGAAAAAGAATGTTGAACTTCACATTCAAAAAGGTGCTGTGCTTAAAGCAACGGACAATATCGAAAACTATATTCGTCCGTGTGAAACTATCAATGATCCGAAAACTGCCCTTGTCGGTAACCCTGTGACAGGTAAACCATCCTTTGCTTTTATCTATGGCTTTGAGGCTGACGGTGCAACCATAAGTGGAGGCGGAACAATTGATGGCAACTGTTATGCTTTTGTTGAAAGAAAAAGTGAGTATTACGTTACGGGTAATTTCTATCCGCGTCCGACAGTAATATATATTGAAAAGAGCAACAACATAACTGTTAAAGATGTCACAATCAAAAATGCACCTTTCTGGACTCTTCATCCGGCAGGCTGTGACGACGTTTTGATTTCACAAATCAGAATTCTCAATCCGCTTGATGTTGCAAACAGCGACGGTATCGACCCTGACCACTGTTCAAATGTCAGAATTGTCAACTGCCATGTTGAGTGCGCAGATGACTGCATCTGCCTTAAAACATCAAAAGGCAACAGCGAATACGGTCCTTGCGAAAACATTGTTATTACAGGCTGTACACTTGTTTCAACTTCGGCCGCAATCAAAATCGGCACAGAGGGAGTCGGTGACTTCAGAAATGTTATTGTTGACAACTGCATCATTTCAAGGAGTAACCGCGGACTTTCAATTCAGGTTCGTGACTGCGGAAATGTTGAAAACGTGAGTTTCTCAAACATTATGATCGAAACAAGACGTTTTTGTTCTGACTGGTGGGGAACTGCCGAGCCAATCACAATCACTGCTTTCAGACGTGACGAAAACACTGTTTGCGGCCATGTTAAAAATATCCGCTATTACAACGTCACTTGTAAGGGTGAAAACGGTGTTTTGATTCACGGAACAGAGAATAATCTTATTGAAGATGTTTCTTTTGAAAAGGTGAGTGTAACTCTTGAAAAAACGTCAAAGTGGCCGTGCGGAATGTATGACTTGCGTCCGTGCATAGATTACGGTATCGAGCAGGATAAAAATGCATGCTTTTATCTGAGAAATGTTGACGGCATTTCATTTGTCAACAGTAAGGCTGAAATCAAAGGTAAGAGCGAATTCTATTCATGCGCAGTCGATGCAAAAAATGTTAACGGAATGACTTTTGAAAAGTTTACTGACAATGCAATGCAGTGAAATATTTTTTGAAAAACACTTTACACATAAACATATATTTAGTAGAATGTAAAGGAAGCTATAATTGCGGCAGCGGAATCGACCGTTGCCCATATTAAACGGAGGTATACAAATGCAGGCTGTATATAAAAGAATTCTTCTGAAACTTTCGGGAGAGGTTCTTGCAGGTAAGGACGGAAAAGGTATTGATTTTGACACGGTTAACAGCATTTGCAATGCAATCAAGCAGTGCACCGAATACGGTGTTGAAATCGGTTTGGTTGTAGGCGGCGGAAACTTCTGGAGAGGCCGCAGCAGCGGTGAAATGGACAGAACCAGAGCAGACCACATGGGTATGCTTGCAACAGCTATGAATTCACTTGCACTTGCTGATTCACTTGAGCAGATGGGTGTTGACGTAAGAGTTCAGACGGCGATTGCAATGCAGCAGGTTGCTGAGCCTTACATCAGAAACAAGGCAGTTCGTCACCTTGAAAAGGGCAGAGTTGTAATTTTCGGCTGCGGAACAGGTAACCCGTTCTTCTCGACCGACACAGCAGCAGCTCTCAGAGCGGCTGAAATCAATGCTGAAATCATTTTCAAGGCAACCAATGTTGACGGAGTTTATGACAAAGACCCGAACAAGTTTGCTGATGCAGTGAAATATGACACGCTCAGCCATACAGAGGTTCTTCAAAAAGGCCTTGCAGTTATGGACAGCACGGCAGCGTCGCTTTGCCGTGATAACGGAATAGGAATCCTTGTTTTCAACCTTGCAGATCCGCAGAACATTGTTAAAGCGGTTCTCGGCGAAAGCATCGGTACTGTAGTAAAAGAATAATAATCATTATATAAAACAGAAATAAAAAAGGAGCTAACTTATATGAAAACAGTTTATGAATTTGCAAAAACAAAAATGGGCAAGACCGTAACAGCACTTAAAACAGAATATGGTGCAATCCGTGCCGGCAGAGCAAATCCGCAGGTGCTTGACAAAATCACCGTTGACTATTACGGAACACCCACACCAATCAATCAGCTTGCATCAATTGCAGCAACAGAGGCAAGAGTTCTCACAATTCAGCCGTGGGATAAATCTGTTCTTCAGGCAATCGAAAAGGCAATTCAGACTTCTGACATCGGCATCAATCCGCAAAACGACGGTTCTGTTATTCGTCTCACTTTCCCTGCACTCACAGAGGACAGACGTAAAGAAATCGTTAAGGACATTCAGAAAATCGCAGAAGGTTCAAAGGTTGCAGCACGTTCAGTTCGCCGCGATGCAATTGAAAAGCTTAAGGCAATGAAGAAGGCATCTGAAATCACTGAGGACGACCTTAAAGACGGTGAAAAGGAAATTCAGAAAATCACTGACGGTACTGTTAAGGAGATTGAGGAAATCGCCGCTGCCAAGGAAAAGGAAATCATGGATATCTGATTTATTGGGGTTGTCGTATTCGGCGATTTTTGCATCCGGATACAGCAACCCTTTATAATTAGTGTATTTTAAGTAATAGGTAAGAAGGAATAGTGAAGAAGTGATGTCGCGGGTTAGGTTGTCGGCGGTCAGATAATACAGTCCGCAGAATATAATGATTATCAAAGATTAGATTTAATTTGTTTCAAAGGAAATCATAATTCTTCGCGATTATAATTTTCACTATTACTTATTACCTGTTGCACTTGCTCTTTATTAATAATTTTTACACTAACATAACATGGAGGTCATACTCATGTCACATGAAAAAAATAAATTCAGTGTTTTGCCTGAACACATTGCAATCATCATGGACGGAAACGGCAGATGGGCAAAGCAAAGAGGACTTGAACGCACAGAGGGTCACAAGGTTGGCGCGGAGGTGTTCAGAAAAATATGTCAGTATGCCTCCGATATCGGAATCAAATATATGACTTTCTATGCATTTTCAACCGAAAACTGGAAACGTTCAGCAGGTGAGATAGGTAAAATCATGGATTTGCTGAGAGCCTATCTCGGTGAAATGCAGGAGAGAGAAGAAGAAAATGAGGCGGCAGGCTATAATGTTCAGTTTATCGGCTCTCGTGAGGGTATGCCGGAGGATATTGTTCAACTGATGGATATTGTTGAATGCCGCTCACAGGATAAGGACAAAATACATATTAACATTGCCGTCAATTACGGCGGAAGAGATGAAATTGTTCATTCCGTTAAGCAGATTGCAGAAAAAATCAAAAGCGGAGAATTAGAGCCGTCGCAGATAACTGAGGATATGATAAGCGGCGGACTTTACACAGCGGGTCAACCCGATCCTGATCTTATCATCAGACCGAGCGGAGAATATAGATTGTCAAATTTTCTCATTTGGCAGGCGGCATATGCCGAATTTTATTATGACAATGTGCTGTGGCCTGATTTTACACCTGATGACCTTGACAGGGCAATCAGGGCATATGAAAAGCGAAATCGCAGGTTTGGCGGAGTATAATTTTGAAAGGAACAGCTTAGGCTGTGGGTATAGATAATGAGTAAAACTAAAGAAAAAAAAGGCATAAAATTTAAAGGCGAAAGAACGCAGTCAACGATTATAATAATCATCGGCTTGCTTGTATTTGTTGCAACGATTATTGCAAACTTTACCATAGGCTATACGCTTATCACCGCCGCAGTTTCTGCTATGGCAACATATGAACTTGTTAAAGCGGTCGGTGCGAAAAGTAAACTGCTGTTTGCCGTGACATGTGCAGTCAGCGCACTGACAGTTATGGCGGTCGGCTTTAAAGTAAGTCTGCCGAGTCCGTCTGTGATATACAGCTTTTATGCACTTGCGCTTCTGATTATTGCGGTTGCTTGCAATAAGACGATTAAATATACGGATGCGGTTATGGGCATGTTTGCATCAGTGGCACTGCCTTATGCATTTTCATGTTTTATCAGACTTAATAACATTGCAGATATAAATCCCGAATATACTCACCTTGAAGGCATTTTCCTTGTAATGATGGTGTTTACGTGCTCATGGTTGACGGATACCTTTGCATTTTTGGTCGGCAGAAAAATCGGCAAGCATAAGATGAGTCCGAACATCAGTCCCAAAAAGTCAGTTGAGGGTGCAATTTTCGGAACACTTGTTAATGCTGCATTCAATGTGCTTTTGCTTTGGATATTCTCGCTTGTTTCAACCAAAATCGGCCACGGTGCATTCATGGGTGAAAGCAGCATGAAATATCTTTACATTATCCCGATTTCAATTGTGCTTTCCGTTGTGAGCATGTTCGGCGACCTTGCCGCGTCAGTGCTCAAGCGTAACGTCGGAATCAAGGATTACAGCAATCTTCTTCCGGGTCACGGCGGAATCATGGACAGATTTGACAGCACATTGTTTGTGCTTCCGACCCTTTACGGTATATTTGCGTTATTGTTTGCATAAAGGAAGGATAATTATGACTGAAAAAATTTCTATTTTGGGTTCAACCGGCTCAATCGGCACACAGTCATTGGACGTTGCTGAAAAAAGAGGTTATGAAGTAATTGCGCTTACGGCTAACTCAAATGTTAATATCATTGAAGAACAGATTAGAAAATATAAGCCGAAAATGGCGGCGATGGTTGATGAAACTGCGGCAAAACAACTGAAAGACCGTGTTGCAGATACTGACACAAAAGTACTTTGCGGAATGAGCGGAGTTTGCGAATGTGCCGCCGCAGAACAGGCAGATACTGTTATTAACAGCGTTGTCGGTATGGCAGGCCTTGAGCCGACGCTTTGTGCAATCAAGGCGAAAAAGAAAATTGCTCTTGCAAACAAAGAAACTCTTGTTGCTGGCGGCAGTCTTGTAACAAAAACTGCAAAGGAATACGGTGTTGATATTCTTCCTGTTGACAGCGAACATTCTGCAATTTTTCAGTGCCTTCAGGGAATGAATAAAAAAGAAGAACTTAAGTCAATCATATTAACAGCATCCGGCGGTCCTTTCTTCGGAAAAACAGCCGATGAACTCAAAAATGTGACTGTTGCTCAGGCACTTAAGCATCCTAACTGGAGCATGGGTGCCAAAATTACTATTGATTCTGCGTCAATGATGAACAAGGGACTGGAACTGATTGAGGCAGTTTGGCTTTTTGATGTTGCGCCGAGCATGGTTGATATTGTTGTTCACCGTGAAAGTGTTGTTCATTCTCTGATTGAATATGTTGATAATTCCGTTATCGCTCAACTTGGTGTGCCCGACATGAGGATACCGATTCAATATGCGCTCACATATCCTGACCGTTTTGAGTCGCCTGTTAAAAAGCTAAGCCTGAGCGACTATGCAACGCTGACTTTCAGCAAGCCTGATTACGACACATTCAAGTGCATTAACATATGCCGCTCGGCAATTGAAAAAGGCGGACTTTATCCTGCAATTGCTAACGGTGCAAACGAAGCGGCGAATCTCCTGTTCAGACAGGGAAAAATCGGCTTTCTTGATATTGCTTCACTTGTTGAAAAGGCGGTTGAAAACGGCAAATCAATTCAAAACTACACACTTGATGATGTGTTAAACGCAGACGCTGCGGCAAGAGAATTTGTTATATCTCAGCTTTGATATTTTCAGCACATCTGATTGAAAGAAAAGGTGATACATTTGAAACTACAACTACTGACAGCTTTCAGTGCAATATGGTCAAAAGCATGGCCTATTTTGATTGCAATTTTATTTTTCGGATTCATTATTTTTATCCATGAGTTCGGCCACTTTATTTTTGCGAAGCTGTTCGGGGTCAAAGTCAATGAGTTTGCACTCGGCATGGGTCCCACAATTTTCAAAAAGCAGGGCAAGGAAACAAAATATGCACTTCGTCTTTTTCCGATAGGCGGCTTTGTCAGCATGGAAGGTGAAGATGAAAACAGCGAAGATGAAAGAGCTTTCTGCAACAAAAAGGTTTGGAAAAGAATGATAATCGTTGTTGCAGGTGCAACTTTCAATATAATTCTCGGTGTTATTATTTGTATCGCTATCATCGGCAGCAGTGATCTTGTCGGTACAAACAAGGTTTTGCAGTTTTATGATTCAGCTGTCAGCAATAGTGACGGCGGCTTGATGGTTGATGATAAGATCCTTGAAATTGACGGCAAAAAAGTTTATTCAGATTTTGATATATCTTTCCTCATGCAGAGGAACAACACAGGCAAATATCATTTTGTTGTTGAACGAAACGGCGAAAAGACCGATCTGCCGGAAGTGAATTTTGATGTCAGAACAGGCGGAAACTTCTCTCACGATAAAGACAGAGTGATTTCCTCTTTGAGTGCTAACATGAAAAAGGCAGGACTTGAGGACGGCGATCAAATTGTTAAAATCAACGGCAAAAAAGTAAACAGCCAAGAAGAGGTCGTTGCCGCAATCGGTGAAGATGAGGACTTCACAATTGATTTTACTGTTATGAGAAATCAAGGTGAAGTTGAAGTAAAAAATGTTACAATGGCAACCGTTACGGTGTTCGACTTTATTATGCTTGGCGAAGAGAAAAATGTCGGCAACGTTATTTCCGGCGGTGTCAAATATGCAGTTTCGATGTCGAGGATGGTATATCTCAGCCTGTTTGATCTTATCGGCGGACGCTATGGTTTGAACGACCTTTCAGGTCCTATCGGAACAGTTTCTGTCATTGCGGATGTTGCTCAGTCCGGAACACAGGGCGCTGATTGGAGTCAGCTTATCACAATCATGGCGCTTATCACGATAAATATCGGTTTATTTAATCTTTTGCCGATACCTGCGCTTGACGGTGGCAGATTCTTCTTCATGCTCATTGAGCTTATTTTCAGAAAACCTGTTCCTGCAAAATATGAAAACTGGATTCATGCGGCGGGGATGATAATTCTGTTTGCATTCATGGCGATAGTGTCGGCGAGCGACATATGGAAGCTTGTGTCGGGCAGAGGATTTTATTAATTAGTGAATATGTAAGAGGGAATAGTGAATAGGTACGCGGGGTAACATGAACTTGTTTGTAAGACATCGTCCGCGAATTATAACTTGTTAATTCTTCCGGCTTGTCCTCATGCCGGACGGGCAGTTACTTTTTCTGCGTTCAGAAAAAGTAACCAAAAAGAAACTCTGACGTACGCAAAAAACGGCGAAAAATCGTTCCGATTTTTGCCGTAATTTGCTATAGGTAAGTTTGTACTAACTTTCATGTCCTTTGGACGCCTTACAATAATGACGAAATACGTTCGGCTACAGTAAGACTGTTCACCATAACCATAGAGATTCAAAACAGCCGGGGCTTTGTCGGCTGTCTTTACTTGTAGTCTTATTGGGAGATTGTGCTTATTTACTCTTGATTTAAAGATAGTGCAAACGGTAAAGTTCAGGTCGACCACATAGGGTCGTTTCTCGGCTGCCGCCTCGGTCGGTGCTTTTGGGCGATGCCCAAAGGTGTCCACCGGACACCCGCACCCCTACGAAACAGCTGCGAACGCAGTGAGCAATTTCGCTTGACGCAGCCAAATTTAGTTGCGTAAGCAATTTAGCTATGCGAAGCATAATTTAGCTGCCTTAGCCTTCTCTGCGGACTATTACTTACGAAAGGTACATTCTCCCCCGCATCATAGCCGTACGCAGTATCCGTGCGCAGTACCGCAATTACGCTTCCTCTTTTTCCGTATGCTTCATGATAACAAACTTGTTCATTGGGAAAATTATTGCAAAGGCAATCACCATTGATGCAAGTTTCGGAATCCATTCAATGAGAAGGTTCATTGAAGTGAAGCCTTCAACAACAGGGGTCAGCACTGTAACTATCCATGTTTTAAGGCAAATAACTACCAAAATCAACACGGCATATTCGATTGCACTTTTAACAACGTTGTTGTTGGCATTGAAAGTAGCCTTTCTGTTAATAAGAAACGATACGATTTCCGCAAGCACTGCTGATACGAAAAATGCAACAAACGCACCAAGGCACAGGCCCTTGTCATTTGTATAGTGGAAAACAAAAACATCAAAATCATTCGGCAACTTTTCCGGAAGAACGTTGCTTAAAATTGCAAACGAAACAATTTCAACAAGACCTGCAAACTGAGAAAATATAAGGAACTTGATAAATTGCCAAAGCGTTTGATGCTTCGCTGTAAACTTCTCATCGGATACTGCTTCGGAAACAGCAATATTTTCTTTTTTACTCATAATTTTTTGATGCGCCTCAGCTGAATAACGGCAGGCGCATGCTCCTTTCTTCGTATTTATAAGGCAACTCCATAATAATTCAGAGATTCCCTAAATGACATTATATTCCTTTTACAAGCAATTTTCAACTGCTTTTCATTCATTCACGATCTCAACCTTGAAAATATTCAACGTATCAGCGTCAGGACATGAAAAAACAGCAGTACCTTTCGGCTGATGCGGAATTTCACCGCCGTAACGCAAAATGTCAACATATGGAAAAGCTACATGCATCGCCATAGGACAAAGTTTACCTCTTTCCGTATCAAAGTCAAAGCTATCACCAACCCGGTGTCCGCGATGGCATGGTGCATTCCCTTTTCGCTCAATCAATGTTATTTTTATCTTCGGTCTTTTCATATGTATCTCCAATCGCATATTTCATTTTGATTCTTTCCAATATTTTTCCAATCGGTTTTGCAAGAATGATTAAAAAAACTATATTTGAAACTGCATATATCGCCGTAAACGGCGCTGACGATGTTATCGCTGCAATGTATCTTGTAAAATTTAAGTTACCGTCTGCCCAAAGCACAGTCCATATATCCATCAGCAGTGAGAATATCACACCTGAAAAAGCACCAAACACAACTAAGTTCACCCTACTCTTTCTGAGTTTCTTTGCAAAGATACCTGCAAGCAAACCTACGATACCCCAAACAAACATCTGAAACGGAGTCCATGGCCCTTGACCGAAATAAAAGTTAGATATGACGGCAGAAAGCGCCCCTGTCACAAACCCGGCTTCTGAACCGAAATACATCGCAGTAATTACAACCATTGCCGTAACTGGTTTAAAACCTGGAACTGCCGCAAAAACAATACGTCCGACAACAGACAGTGCTGTCATAACTGCAATCAGAATCAATTCCTTTGCTGTAGATTTACCTTTTTCAAACGACAAAAAAAACGGAACGCATGACAAAGCAACGACGCAAAGCGAAATCCACGCATATTGCTTACCATCAAAAAGCATTGCTCCGCCAACAACAACCGCAGGAACAAGCACACAAAGTATTCCGTATGATAACCATTTTTTCATAAATTGACATAGCCTTTCAAGCGAACAACCACATGATTTTAATGCGGTTATAAATATAGATTGGTTCAATTATACACCAAAATAAATCAAAATTCCACTGTTATGCGGCATTGCAGTAAAAACATTTTTGGAATAATCGTACACAAAATCAAGAATTAAGTGATATCATTCCTAAATCAAGCACACACCAACACGGTCAAACTTAAAATAATAATAATCCCGGTATCAAGTGACATTAAACAACTAAACATATGTTAATAAAATTCACCAAATCTATTGATTTTTCACATACAATGTGATAATATGTCAAAAGAAAACAAATTCGGAAACGGTGAGTTAATATGACAATACATAAGCAAAAAGCATGCAGACCTGTTAACATACTATACGAAGCAGACCTTGACAACGGTGTAAAAATAGATGTATACGGAGATTATGCCATCGGCAGTGACGGAAAGAAATATTACCATGTTGGATATGAAAAGAACGGTGATTATCTTGAAACCCTCGGATGGAGTTGCGACATTAAGCAAGCAACAATAATTGATGCGTACGCACAAGAAGCTTCTGAATTTAGAAGTATATCTCTTGAAAGGTAAAGAATTAAGATACTCAGCATAAAATATTGAGTAAGAAGAAAACCTGAGAATTGTGCTCTCAGGTTTTTTATGGTTACCAAAGGTTTGAACTTAAACAAAATATACCGACAAATAGAAAAAGCACTTCCGAAGAAGTGCTTTTTCATGGTTGCGGGGGTGGGACTTGAACCTCACGACCTCCGGGTTATGAGCCCGACGAGCTA
Source organism: Ruminococcus sp. (assembly GCA_023665555.1). Taxonomy (GTDB): domain Bacteria; phylum Bacillota; class Clostridia; order Oscillospirales; family Acutalibacteraceae; genus UBA6857. Next base: position 7,215 of record JAMPDR010000020.1, on the reverse strand, counting down.
CCGACTGCTCTACCCCGCGATATATCACTCTCTCAAGTGCCTAAGTATAATATCACATATAACCGCTAATGTCAATAGTTTTTTCAAAATAAATTAAAAAACTATAAAATAAATTCATGCTTTTATTATTTTTCTCTGATTTTAAACAAATACCCGTTATCTTCCAGTGTTTTCATGTCTTTGAGCGCATATCCTGCACCTTTTGCTGCACAATTTTCTCCATCAGCCGCAACTGTAACTTTGATTTTAAATCGCTCACTCATTGCTTTGTCTATTCCGCGCAGTTTCGAAGCGCCGCCTGTAAGCACTATGCCCTCATGACAAATATCTGAATACATCTCCGGTGGAGTTTGTTCAAGAACGTTGCGCATTTCTTCCATAATTACTTCAATACTTTCGCGAAGTGCAAGATATATTTCAGATGATGTTACGGTAAACATAACCGGCATGCCCGTTATGTAATCTTTGCCGTTTGCTGCCATTTCAAGTTCTTCGTCATCAAGTGAAGCACATCCGACAGTGCGCTTGATTTTTTCGGCGGTCGGAATTCCGATTATTATATCCCTTTCACGCTTGAGATACTGACATATTGCTTCGTTCATATTATCGCCTGCCACCTTAAGCGATGTTGACACAGCAACTGTACCCATGGTCATAACAGCAATATCGCTTGTGCCTGCACCCATGTCAACAACCATAACACCGTGCGGATTGTCAATAGTCACACCTGCACCAAGTGCCGACGCAACAGGATCATCAATGATTGAAACCTTACCCGCACCCGATGAACAAGCTGCATCAATAACCGCCTTTTTTTCCAAAGCAGTACACGAACTGGGAACACCGATTATTACATTCGGTCTGAAAATATGATAGCGGCAAATCTTGTCAATGATGTACTTCAAAATTTCCTGCATAACGGAAAAATCAGCAATGACACCGCTTTTTATCGGCATAACAAGTTCAATTGTTTCGGGAGTACGTTCAAGCATTGACTTTGCACTGTTGCCGATTGCAATCATTTCATCGGTATAAGAGTCATAACTTATTGCATTTGCCTCGGACAAAACAATGCCCTTGCCTTTTATATATACCTTAATATGGCTTGTTCCTAAATCTATTCCGACATCCATTGCGAGCATCGTTTTCACCGTCCTTTATAAAAATTCTATAATTTATGTCACACTTTGTCAAGTAAAACTTAAGCGGTATCACCTTAAAATGACAAATCGGTTTTATAGTCTGTTATTGCGGCACAAAGGCAATATACATCCTTGGCACCTGCCTTTATCAACGTATCCACACATCTTGAAAGCGTTGTTCCTGTTGTTTTAACATCATCGCAAAGTATAAATGTTTTGCCTTTAACCTTATCAGCGTCAATAACGTCAAAAGCGCCGTTAAGATTAATCATTCTTTCACGCTTTGAAAGCTTGTGTTGATTTTCAGTGTCGTATAGCTTTACAAGTGTTTTCGCAAACGGGACAAACAACTGCTTGGATACTTCTATTGCCATTATTTCACTTTGGTTATATCCGCGCTTTCTGATTGCATTTTCGGTCATTGGCACAAACGTTACAGCATCTGCTTTTGCAAGCGGAAAACTCTCAGCAAAACGCTGAGCCATTTTCATGGCAAAAAACTTGCCCTCACTTTTCTCTCCGCTGAATTTTAAATCAAGTATCCTTGCCCTAACCAGTCCGGTATACACAAACGGAGCAGTTATATATTTGAATTTCACCGCATCTTTTTCACCACAGCAACAATCCTCTGTGTTACTCGCACAATGCGGACAAAAATCCTCACCGACTTCAACATATATATGCTCAACGCAATCACAGTAATCTCGATCAAGAGGAATAATGTTTCCGCAGGATTGACAGCGTTTAGGGTAAAAAATTCTTATTAGTTTCTTTATTGGTCTGTTATTCATCATCTTCGGTAAGGAAATATTTCAGCGCTGAATATCGTCTGGTCTTTTTATCATTATCTACCATCGCTCTGACCTGCGCCGCAGAGCCGACAAGCACAATTCTGTTCTTTGCCCTGGTAACAGCTGTATATAACAAATTACGATAGCTGAGTTGCGGTACAACCGAACACACAGGCATAATGACAGCATCAAACTCACAACCCTGGCTTTTGTGTACTGTCACCGCATATGCATGTTCAAGTTCCTTAGCATTTTCAAACGGATAGATTGCTGTCCTGTCATCAAACAGGATTTTCATGCATCGGCTGTTGTGATTGACCGTTGTAACAATTCCGATATCGCCGTTGAAAATACCTGTTGACGTCTGCCTGCCCCTTGTCCACACGATATCATAGTTATTCTTAATCTGCATAACCTTATCACCCTCACGGAATACCCTTCCGCTGTTTTCTATTTCGTCTTTATCGGGTGACGCAGGATTAAGCAATTTTTGGAGCGCACGGTTAAGATTCACCGTACCGAGTTCACCTTTGCGCGATGGACAGATAATTTGTATATCCTCAATAGGATTATATCCATACGCTTTCGGAAGCCGCTTTGAATATAAATCAACAACTGTCGCAGCTGCCTGAAAGATATTTTCCCTTTGCATGAAAAAGAAATCTTTATCAGTGCGAGAAAGTTCGGGATAGTCACCTTTCACAATTTTGTGGGCATTTGTAACGATCAAACTTTCAAGTGCTTGTCTGAATACCTCTGTCAGAGATACAACAGGAAGAAGTCCTGAACTTATGATATCTTGAAGCACATTGCCTGCACCGACGGGCGGAAGCTGGTCACTGTCACCAACCATTATTAATCGGCATCCGAGCGGCAAAGCATCAAGCAGTCCCCAAAACAAATGTATATCAACCATGGAAAGTTCGTCAATTATAACAGCGTCAGCTTCGAGCGGATTTTCCATGTTGCGTGAAAAAGACTGTCTGTCATTTTCGCCAAAAACCACCTCAAGCAAACGATGAAGCGTTTTAGCTTCTCTGCCTGTGACTTCGCTCATTCTTTTGGCGGCTCTGCCTGTCGGTGCGGCAAGCAGTACCTTTAGTTTGCGTTTTTCATAAAGTTCAAGAATACCATTTAACGTTGTTGTTTTGCCCGTACCGGGACCGCCCGTCAAAACAAGAAGGCCCTGCTTCACGGCAATCATAATGGCTTCTCTTTGCTTTGCCTCAAAGTGTATGTTTTTTTCCTTTTCAATTTCGTCAATATCCGCTTCAACCGGTCTGCCTTTCGGCGGAGGAAATTTCAACATAACTTTGATTCTGTCAGAAATGTTTTTTTCTGCAAGATAAGCTGACGGAATAAACAAAAACTCTCGTTCATCAAGTTCTTTTTGAACAATTTCTTTGTCCTCAATAAGGTCGTCTATTACTTTGTTTGCCTCCTGCTCACTGCATCCCAAAAGTTCACAGGCAGGAAGTATGATTTTTTCTCTCGGCAAGCATGTGTGTCCGTTTCCGAGGTTATGTTTTATGATATGTACAATTCCTGCACGCTCGCGATAAATCGGATTGCTCACCGACGTAAAGGCATCGGCAATTTCATCTGCTCTTGCGAAGCTTATACCGATTTTTTCTCTGCACAGGATATATGGATTTTCACTGATACGCTCAATTGCATTTGCACCGAACGCTTTATATGCGGCAAGGCACTCCGTTGCGGTCATACCGTATTTTTCAAGATAAATCATAACCTCACGCACAGCAAATTGTTTTTTGAACTCACTGCCGATTTTCTCTGCCTTATCAGCAGTGATACCTTTTATTTCCGCAAGCAGATGCGGAGTATTCTCAATAACATCAAAGGTTTCATCGCCGAATTTGTCAACAATTTTCATTGCTGTTGCAGGACCTATGCCTTTTACCGTACCCGATGAAAGATAACGAAGCATATCAGCCGCCGTTTTTGGAAGCCGTCTTTCAAAAGCATTCACCTTAAACTGTGAACCGAAAACATGGTGCACCTTCCATTCACCTGTCATTTTCAGTTCTTCACCCACGCTGACAGATGAAAGCATACCCACGGCGGTAATAAGTTTGCCGTCGCAACTGACATCAAGCACAGTATAACCATTCTCATTGTTGCGAAAAACAACATCTTCAACAAAACCTGTCAAAATTTCTGAATCTTCCGGGTTCACAGTGCAACCATCCTTTCTTTAAAAATTTCCTGATCAAGTATATCTTTTTTATTATACAATAAATGTCCTTAAGTTTCAACAATTAAATTCGGTTTACGATATCACGAATTTTATCAGCCGTGCAAAATTCAACCTCGCCCTTGCCATGCATTATGTTTCGGCACTGAGTTTTAATTTTTTCGCTCACACCGAGATCAAGCACAATGACCTCGTTTAAGCGATGGAAAGTCAGCAAATTGGCATGCACAAAAGCGGCATAGACCTTTTCGGGCAGATATTCGTCACCGGACTCACCCGGAATAACTGCGAAAAATCCACCAAACTCTTTTGGTGTCATGATTTTGCAAAAGATTATGTAGCACACAAAAAACACACCGCAAAGCATCATAACGATTCCGAGAGCATAAATAATATCCTCAAACATACTTTTTCACCTCAGTTTATTGTATGTCATTCGAGTGAATCCGTGTGAAGTATAACAACGGATGATTCTTATTTGACTTTCTCTCTTAAGTTCACATTCTCAACTTTTTTTCGCAGATAGAAAAGTTAAGTATATAGATATTTTACTCGCGGCCTAACCTTTTCACTATTACGCTTTACTTATTACCTAAATCAAATTTCCACTCCCAATTTCATATTAAAACACCCCAACCGCCGTGGATACCACAAGCGGTCGGGGATTGGTAAGACTGAGTCTGTAAGCCGAGTTCTGTCTTTTAAGGCAATCATCTTTCTAGGCTTACGGTTGCCCGCAAGCTCAAGCCACCCGTCGGATACACGTCCGGCTGACGCATAGCTGTTGCTATCTCCTGTCGGTGTTGCTTCGGATAGGGTTTACATGGCCACACAGTTTCCTGCGTGCCGGTGAGCTCTTACCTCGCCTTTCCATCCTTACCGTAAAAGTCATTGACTTGTTCGGCGGTTTATTTCTGTTGCACTTTCCCTAAGGTCGCCCTCGGCGGTCGTTAACCGTTACCCTGCCGTATGAAGCTCGGACTTTCCTCGTGCTGCTTTCACAACCCGCGATTGCCCAACTCACTCTTATATATATTTTACACAAAATCAAGCGAATTGTCAAATTCATGCTGAAATTTCTTAAGATTTTCTTAAGTTCCTTAAGTTTTGCCGCCTGATTTATTAAAATTCGGCAAAAGGGTTGAGATTTTGCCGGTTATAATGTAAAATAAAAGCGCTTTAAGAAACAGGACATGCCCCTATTTTCTTATCAGCTTCCAATATATATAATTTGAGGTACATCAGGCAGGTGCTTGTTCTGCAACATCAGAGAAAGTATTGCCGTGTATCAAAGCTTGGATACATTATATGCCTTGTTCGGCTGCAGCAAGGTGTATAGTAACTTAAATTAATTATTTGCAGCAGGAAAAAATTAAAAGGAGGCAGCGGTACGGACACTCAGATAAAATATTTCATCTTTATCTGAGCAATAATCTGTATTGCATGGCGATTATTATGGACGATTTATTCTTCACTGATAATAATAACAAAAAAAACAATAATCGGAAAAGTCAATCCGGACGTTCTTCTCGTGATGAATTTATCACCGGATCTGATTATACCGATGATTTCATTGATACTGAACCCGGTTCAACACCAAAACAGAGATTCAGCGTGAACATTCCAGATGATGAATATCCGATGCAGAATGACTATGATATTTATTCTCAAAGGCCGACAGCACCGCAACAGAGAACACCTAAATCAAGAACCCCTCAGGGTAAACCTGTTTCTCAGGACTATCGCAGTTCAACATCTGATTTGCCTTTTTACTCAGATGATATATCGTCATCGAATCAGTCACGCACACCGCAGGTTCGACCCGTTTCGCAAGGCTCTGCCTCAAATAATCCGACATCGGCAGGCACTCCCGTCCCTGTGAAAAGACCAAATTATTTTGCGGATAATTCTCAGGGCGGCAAGAAAAAAAAGAAGCGCAAAAAGAAAGGTTCATCAGGCAAAAAGATTGCCGCGGCAATTTTCGCAATCATCTTTGTGTGCCTTGTCGGTTTGTTCGCTTACGGATATTCCATTCTCGGCAAAATCAATTATGATACAAGCACATTGAAAGAAAATCAATATATCAGTTCAAGTGAGCTTGCATCGGACAGCAAAGTCAGAAACATCCTTTTCATCGGCAGTGACTATCGAGCAGGTGAAGTTTCAGGTATGCGTTCTGACACGATGATGCTGTTTTCAATTGATACCGCACATCAAAAACTGAAGCTGACTTCTTTCCTTCGCGACTCTTATGTTTATATACCGACCTTGAAAAAGAACCGCAAACTTAATGCTGCATGCAGTTCGGGCGGTGCACAGCTTGTGCTTGATACGATTGAATATAACTTTAAAGTTAAAATCGACAACTATATTCTTGTTGACTTCGAAGCTTTCCAAAAACTTATCGACCTTATGGGCGGCCTGACGGTTGAGGGTGTTACTGCAAAAGAAGCGAAATATCTTCGCGATACAGTTAAAATCACCTATGCAAAGGAAGGCACAAACAAGTTTTCGGGTGCTGCTGCTTTGTGGTATTGCAGAATCCGCTATCTGGATGATGATTTCCATCGTACAGAAAGACAGAGAAAGGTCATTTCGGCAATCATCGACCAATTGAAACACACAAGTCCGGCAAAGCTTATGGATATCATGCAGGAAGTTCTCCCAATGATAACTACAGACATCAGCCGAAACGAACTGCTCTCTCTTGGTATGGGAGCCGTCACAAAATATTTGCGATACGACACCGAGCAGCATCAAGTGCCTGCAAAAGATACATGGAGCAACAGAAGAGTTTACGGCGACGGTCTTGTTCTGAGCATGGACATTGACAAAAACGCAACTCTGCTTAAGAATTTCCTTTATTCCGACAGCAGTTCGAAAAGCAAAGATAAATAATAGCGCGGCGACACGGTAATGAATCGTGTCGCTGATTTTATTTAATGAGGAACGTAAAAGAATTAGGAATGAGGAGTTAGGAGTGAGGAACGAAGGTCGCGGGGAAGATAGTGCAATTGTCAGTTGTTCAGCCGCAAAGGAAGCTTTATAAAGCTAAATTATGCTGCGC